>CALMIQ010000524.1 GCA_937863965.1 uncultured Micropruina sp. | reverse complement strand
CACTACAAAGATGCTCGCGTCCACTGTGCAGTTCTCAAGAAACGGGCGGGCCCAGTTCGGCCGCCGGCGCTGCCGACGGCTTGTTCTGGTCCGCTGTTCAGAAGGTGTTGCTGATCGCAACCGACCCTTCAGGACCCAACAGCGTGCTCTCGGGCTTCATCGCCAGGCGTCAAGGTTCCACTCCCCTCGCGGGGCTGTACTGATGAGCTGGTGACTCGGCTTCAGGTCAATGTTCCACTAGTAGCCTGCCGGCCCCACGGACGTTCGCCGTGGTGAGCCGTGCGCTTGGACGAGGTGATTAATCCCCGCCAATGGCTCCTTAGAAAGGAGGTGATCCAGCCGCACCTTCCGGTACGGCTACCTTGTTACGACTTAGTCCTAATTACCGGTCCCACCTTCGACGGCTCCCTCCACAAGGGTTAGGCCACCGGCTTCGGGTGTTACCGACTTTCATGACTTGACGGGCGGTGTGTACAAGGCCCGGGAACGTATTCACCGCAGCGTTGCTGATCTGCGATTACTAGCGACTCCGACTTCATGGGGTCGAGTTGCAGACCCCAATCCGAACTGAGACTGGCTTTATGGGATTCGCTCCACCTTGCGGTATCGCAGCCCTTTGTACCAGCCATTGTAGCATGCGTGAAGCCCTGGACATAAGGGGCATGATGACTTGACGTCATCCCCACCTTCCTCCGAGTTGACCCCGGCAGTCTCCTATGAGTCCCCGGCATTACCCGCTGGCAACATAGGACGAGGGTTGCGCTCGTTGCGGGACTTAACCCAACATCTCACGACACGAGCTGACGACAGCCATGCAGCACCTGTCTCGGGGCTCCTTGCGGCACTGCCCATCTCTGGACATTCCCCGGATGTCAAGGCCAGGTAAGGTTCTTCGCGTTGCATCGAATTAAACCACATGCTCCACCGCTTGTGCGGGCCCCCGTCAATTCCTTTGAGTTTTAGCCTTGCGGCCGTACTCCCCAGGCGGGGCACTTAATGCGTTAGCTACGGCACGGAGAACGTGGAATGTCCCCCACACCTAGTGCCCACCGTTTACGGCGTGGACTACCAGGGTATCTAAGCCTGTTTGCTCCCCACGCTTTCGCTTCTCAGCGTCAGGAAATGTCCAGAGAACCGCCTTCGCCACTGGTGTTCCTCCTGATATCTGCGCATTCCACCGCTCCACCAGGAATTCCGTTCTCCCCTACATTCCTCAAGTCTGCCCGTATCGAAAGCAGGCTCAGGGTTAAGCCCTGAGTTTTCACTTCCGACGCAACAAACCGCCTACAAGCTCTTTACGCCCAATAAATCCGGACAACGCTCGCACCCTACGTATCACCGCGGCTGCTGGCACGTAGTTAGCCGGTGCTTCTTCTGCAGGTACCGTCAGTTTCGTCCCTGCTGAAAGCGGTTTACAACCCGAAGGCCGTCATCCCGCACGCGGCGTTGCTGCATCAGGCTTTCGCCCATTGTGCAATATTCCCCACTGCTGCCTCCCGTAGGAGTCTGGGCCGTATCTCAGTCCCAGTGTGGCCGGTCGCCCTCTCAGGCCGGCTACCCGTCGTCGCCTTGGTGAGCCGTTACCTCACCAACGAGCTGATAGGCCGCGAGCCCATCCTTGACCGTCGGAGCTTTCCAACTCGGCAGATGCCTGCTGAGTTCATATCCGGTATTAGCAGCTGTTTCCAACTGTTATCCCAGTGTCAAGGGTAGGTTGCTCACGTGTTACTCACCCGTTCGCCACTGATCAGAAGAGCAAGCTCTTCGTCACCGTTCGACTTGCATGTGTTAAGCACGCCGCCAGCGTTCGTCCTGAGCCAGGATCAAACTCTCCGTTGAAAATTTTCAGCACCGGCGTGAGCCGGTATGTGCTGTCAAAGGATTGCTTGACACTGACAGGATCCATTGCTGGATCTATCAATAATCAAAGGAATCACGTCCAAGGGGCGAACCCCAAGGGACGGGATATTCGTTGTTCGCACACCCCGAGGGGTGCACTTTGCATTGACTTTCAAGCACGCTGTTGAGTTCTCAAGTTTCGGGTGCGCACCGCGCTCAGGCCCTGGGGCCGTTGCTTGGGGCAACTCGACTTACTTTACCGGGGCTTGTGCTCGGTGTCAAACTGAGCTATCTTGCCCCTCCCGCCCGCGACAGACACCGGGTCTTGGCGGCTCCTGGCATGGAGGCACACCGTACCCGTACTGCTTTGGGTTGGGATCCTTCCGGCACGTCCGCCCCAGATCGCTCCGGGCCGTCCGTCTCACCGAGAAGGCTTGGACTACTTTACGGGGCCCTCGCCTCGGTGTCAAACCGAGCCTTCCGACCCATCCCCACCCGCGACGGCGTCCGGGCCTTGGCGGCTCCTGGCATGGAGGCACACCGTACCCGTACTGCTTTGGGTTGGGATCCCTGCGGCACGTCCATCCCGAATCTCTCCGGGCCGTCCGTCTCACCGGCAGGGCGAGAAGAACATTACGGAGTCCGCGACCCGCTGGTCAAATCGGCCGGACGCCCGGGCATGTCGCGTCGGTGACAAGGGGAAACACCCTCAATCCAGCCGAACCGCGCCGACCGTCCGGCGCCCCCGTCGGAGCACCACCAGTCCTCCGGCCAGGACGTCGGCGGCGTCCAGGCGCGCCGCCGGATCGGTCACCTTGGTGTTGTTGACGTAGGCGCCACCCTCGGCGATCGCCCGCCGGGCCGCGGACTTGCTGGCCACCACGCCAGCGGCCTCCAGGGCGTCCACCACCGTGGGCAGGCCGTCGCCGGCCGGCAGAGCCCGCGCCCCCAGTTCCTCGCCCACCGCCCGGAGGGTGTCCGCCGGCAGCTGCGCGAGCTCACCGCGTCCGAAGATGGCCTGGGCCGCCGCGACCGCAGCCTCGCGCTCGGCCCGGGTGTGCACCAGGTCCGTGACGTCGTCGGCCAGTGCCCGCTGGGCGATCCGCAGGTGGGGCGCCTCCGCGCTCCGCGCGGCGATCTCTTCGAGCTCCTCCCGCGGGCGTTCGCTGAACACCTTCAGGTAGTCGATCACCTTGGCGTCCTCGGCGTTCAGGAAGAACTGGTGGAAGGCGTAGGGCGACGTCATCGCGCGGTCGAGCCACACCGTGCCCGATTCGGTCTTGCCGAATTTCGTGCCGTCGGCCTTGGTCAGCAGAGGTGTCGCCAGGGCGTGCACCCGTGCCCCCTCGGAGCGCCGGATCAGCTCGACTCCGGCGGTGATGTTGCCCCACTGGTCGGAGCCCCCGGTCTGCAGGGTGCAGCCGTGCCGCCGGTACAGCTCGCGGTAGTCCAGCGACTGCAGCAGCACGTAGGAGAACTCCGTGTACGAGATCCCCGACTCCAGCCGCGCCCTGACCACCTCGCGGTCGAGCATGCGGTTGACCGGGAAGTGCTTGCCGACGTCCCGTAGGAAGTCGAGCGTGGAGAGTTCCGCCGTCCAGTCGTAGTTGTTGACCACGATGGCACCGCTGGCGCCGTCGAAGCTGATCAGCCGGCTGACCTGGTCGCGGATCCGGGCCACCCATTCACCGACCAGTTCTCGGGGGTTCATGGTCCGCTCGCCGGCCTGCTTCGGGTCGCCGATCAGGCCGGTGGAGCCACCGACCAGCAGGATCGGACGGTGCCCGGCCCGTTGCAGCGCCCGGGCGACCATGATCTGGACCAGGTTCCCCATGTGGATGCTCGGCGCGGTCGGGTCGAAACCCACGTAGAACGTGACCGGTCCCGCACTCAGGTGAGCGCGCAGCGCGTCGGCGTCGGTGGAGTGGGCGATCAGCCCTCGCCAGGAGAGCTCCTCGAATACATCGGTCACGGTCCGCAAGCCTACTGTGGCAAGACCTCCCGCCTCCCGCGACCGCATGCCGGGGACGGTTCTTCACGTTCGAACTTCGAACGTCGGGGACGGATCCATCCGGTCGGTCGGACTGTGTGGTTGCGCCCGCTCCCGGGCGGAAGGCGGTCGCGGTCCGACGAGGCGAGGTCGCCAGGAAGCGGTCGCCCGCTTGCTTCGGCCATCTCGACATCGCCGTCCGCTGGAGACGAACCTCACCGATTTCGGGTCGCTACACGAAATCGGCGAGGTCATCCCACCATCGGCGAGGTATGTCGAGATCGCCGGGCCTCGGTGAACGGCGGGGTTCGACAAGCTCGACCAACGGAGGGACAAGACCAACGGAGGGGCGAGATCGGCCAGGGAGAAGGTCGCGCCAAGCTCGACCAACGAGGCGTCGGTCGCGATGCTCGCGTCAGCGGAGGGCGGGCGGGACGTCCTCGAGGAGGATGCGGTGCAGTTCGTCCGCGTGCTCGAAGGCGACCGAGTGGCCGGCGCCCTCGATGTCGTACCAGCGCTTGGACGGGGCGTCCAGGGCGTCGAACCACTGCCGGGCCGGGTCGGTGCGGCCACGCAGCTCGTGGTCGCCGGCCAGGATGAACACCGGCACCTTCAGGCGGGTGGCGTCGCGGCGCAGGTCGACGTCCTGGAGCTGCGGATAGAGCGCCGAGAAGCTGTCCAGCAGGCCGCGGAGCACGTTGATCTTCTCGATCGGCGCGTACTCCGAACCCAGGACGCCGTAGGGCCCCACTCCGCTGGCGGCGCCGCGACGCAGATAGGCGGCCGGCGGGGTGTAGGCGCCCTCGAGCAGCCCGTAGTGGCTCATGATCGTGGCGTAGTCGAACACGCTGCGGTAGGGCGGCGGACCCATCGCGGCGAGCCGGGCGACGAGTTGGCCGTTGCCGGTACCCATCGCCTGGGTGACCAGATCGGCGTAGATCCGCCGGTCGGTGGCCAGCGGCGCGACCATCTGGCCGCTGCCGACGTAGGCGTGGAACAGCTCCGGCGCCTGCTGGATCGCCATGATCCCGAGCAGGCTGCCCCAGGATTCGCCCAGCAGGTACACCTTCTGCCGGCCGTACCGCTGGGTCAGCCAGCGGGCCAGCTCGATGGTGTCGGAGACCGCCTGCCGCGGGGTGTGCGTCGCGGCGTCCAGACCCGGGTAGGACTTGCCGGCGCCGCGCTGATCCCAGCCGACCACCAGGAAGTCCCGGGTCAGCGGCTCCAGCAGGACGCGGGAGAAGGCCAGGTCGCTCTGCCCGGGTCCGCCGCTCAGGTAGAGCAGCACCGGCAGGTCGGCGCTCGCGCCGCGGACCTGGATCCACTGCCGCTGCCCGCCGAGTTCCACCGCGATCAGTTCGCTGACCGCGCCCGGGATCGGCCGCCCGCCCGCATCGGTCAGCGGCGGAGACGAGGCCGGGATGGCCAGCGATCCCGCCACCAGGGCGAGCGTGGCGGTGAGTGCGGTCAGGGCGATCGGGCGACGCGACCGGTCGCGGGCCGCCCAGCCGGCACCCACCGCGAGGGCGGTCGCGCCCAGCAGCCAGGGCACCAACCGGCCGAGGACGTAGGCGAGCGGGCCGAAGGCGGAGTCGAGTTCGAGCGGGCCGGTGGACGGCAGTCCGGCGGTGGTGCGCGCGAGTTCGAAGGCGAGCAGGTAGCCGGCCGGGGCGGCCAGCATCGACCAGCGGGTCCGGCTGACGACCCCGGTGAGGATGCCGACGGCGACCCCGCCGGCGATCAGTGCGAGGGCCTCGGCCTCGGTGACCGGCCCGCGAGGTTGCAGCACGCCGGCGGCCAGGCCGGCGACTGCGCCGCATCCCAACGCGAGTCCGGCGCGCGCCCATCGTGCCCCGGCCGGTCGATCCCGGGCGGGTACGGCTGGGTCGGGGCGGCGTCCGGATAGCGGCTGCGGCATCCTCGACCGGCTGGTGACCCGTTCGGGCGAGGCGTTCGTGAGGTTCTGTTCGTTCGGCTCGATGGTCATGTCCTCAGGCTCCGCCGATCCCGGCGTGGCCACGTCGGGCCGGCGTCCGGTCTTGGCAGCCGTTCCCGAGGCGCAGCCGGGCGGCCGGGTCATTCCCGGGATGGATGCCGGCGGTCATTCTCCGGATCGCTGTGGGATTGCGCCGGGCTCGGTACGTTGCCAGGGTGAGCACCTGGCGCGACCTGCAGCGGCTGGACGCCGAGCGTCCGTGGCTGCTGGACGCGGGGCTGGCGCTCGGCATCGCCGCGGCGGCACTGCTGTCGGCGGGCACCGCCGCGATGCCGCTGCAGTTCGGCCTGATCGTCGCCATCGCCGCCGGCTACGCGCTGCGCCGGACGGCGCCACTGCCGGTCCTGGTCGTCGCCGGGGCGTTGGTGGTGGCGATGATCGCGCTGGGCTACTCGACTGCGGTGATCGGCGCCGGGCTCTTCCTGGCCGCCTACACGGTGGCCGCGCACCGTCCGCTGCGGGCGACGCTGATCGCCGCCGGCTACAGCCTCACCCTGCTCATCGCGATCGTCGTGGTATTCCCGGCGCGAATGCCGTGGGAGGCGTTCGGCACCAATGTCGCGCTGTTCGTCGGTGCCTTCGTGCTCGGACGCGCGGCGCGTCTGCAGCGGCGCACGGCCCGGCTCGAGGCGGAACGGGCGGCGCTGGCGTCCCGGATGCGCGCGGAGGAGACCCGGCACGCCGTCACCGAGGAGCGGCTGCGGATCGCCCGCGAGGTGCACGACGTGGTGGGTCACTCGCTCGGCGTGATCGCGCTCCAGGCCGGGGTCTGCGCCCGGATCGTCGATTCCGACCCGGCCGAGGCACGCGCCGGGCTGCTGGCGATCGCCGAGCGCAGCCGCAACTCGTTGCGCGAGGTGCGACAGATCCTCGGCGCCATCCGGGAGCCGGACGAACCCGCCGGCCCGGTCCCGGGGCTGGCGGACGCCGACGCCCTGTTCGCGGACTTCCGGGAGGCCGGGCTGCGGGTCGACGTGGAGCGCGCCGGTTCGCCGTGGCCGCTGCCGTCCGCGCTCGACCACACCGCGTACCGGGTGCTGCAGGAGTCGCTGACCAACGTCGTCCGGCACGCCGCCACCGGCCGGGCCTGGGTGCGGATCGACTTCGCCCCCGAGCGGCTCGAGCTGCGGATCCGCGACCGCGGGAACGGCGGTGGTGGGCCCGTCGCGGGCGGCCTGGCGGGCATGCGGGAACGGGTGACCGCGTGGGGCGGACGGCTCTCGGCCGGCCCGGTCGAGGGCGGCGGGTACCAGGTGGCGGTCACCCTGCCACGGGACGGAGCCGAGGGATGATTCGTGTGCTGGTCGCGGACGACGAGGCCCTGGTCCGCAGTGGGCTGGCGGTGCTGCTGCGGCACGAGCCGGGATTCGAGGTGGTGGGCTCGGCCGCGGACGGGCTCAGAGCCGTCCGGCTGGCGCGCGAGCAGCGTCCCGATGTGGTGCTGATGGACATCCGGATGCCCGGCATCGACGGTATCGAGGCCACTCGGCGGCTGGTCGCCGACCCGGTGACGGCGTCCGTCCGGGTGCTGATCCTGACCACCTTCGACCACGACGCGAACGTGTTCGCGGCCCTGCGCGCGGGGGCCAGCGGCTTCCTGCCCAAGGACACCGAGCCGGATCACCTGCTGGATGCCCTGCGCGTGGTCGCCGCCGGCGAGTCCCTGCTGGCGCCGCGGGCCACCCGGCGGCTGATCGAGGAGTTCCGCCGCACCGTGCCGTTGCCGGTCCCCGACGCGGCTCTCGACCAGACGCTGACCCCGCGCGAGCTGGAGGTGCTGCGGGCGGTCGCCACCGGGCTGTCCAACGCCGAGATCGCCGACCGGCTGACGATCAGCTACGCCACCGCGAAGACCCACGTCAGCCGGCTGCTGACCAAGCTGGACGCCCGCGACCGTGCCCAGCTGGTGATCATCGCCTACGAGCACGGCGTGGTGCAGCCGGGCGGTTCGTGAGCCCCCCGTCCGCCTTGCCGACAAAGCCCTCCCGGACTATCTCTGCCCTCCCTCTGCCCTCCCGTCGACGGGAGGGCAGAGATGGTC
>CALMIQ010000523.1 GCA_937863965.1 uncultured Micropruina sp. | reverse complement strand
CGGTCATCGCGCCCCCCGGGGATAGAAGTCCTCAACCGTGGGCAGCCGCGTGCCGGGCGACACCCGATCGATCCGGGCGGTCGCCACCAGCCCGCGGGTGTAGGGGTGCTCGGGTGCGGTGAACAGCCTCGCCACCGGCCCCGCCTCGACGATCCGGCCGTCCAGCATCACCAGCACGTCGCTGCACACCTGGGAGACCACGGCCAGGTCGTGGCTGATGAACAGGCAGGCCGCCCGCTCGGCGGTGAGCACCTCGTCCAGCACGGCCAGGACGCGGGCCTGCACCGTGACATCCAGGGCGGTGGTCGGCTCGTCGCAGATCACCAGGTCGGGCGAGTTGATCAACGCCATCGCCATCAGGCAGCGCTGCCGCTGTCCCCCGGAGAGCTGGTGCGGGAAGCTGTCGGCGACCCGCTCGGCATCGGCCAGGCCGACCCGGCCGAGCATCTCGATGACGTGTGTCCGGGCGGCCCCGGCCCGGTCGGGGGCATGCAGCCGCAGCACCTCGGCGACCTGGCGTCCGACCCGCATGGTCGGATCGAGCGCGGTCATCGGTTCCTGGAAGACCATCGACACCAGGTCGCCGCGCAGCCGGGCGTGTACCGCGTCGTCCAGGCCGACGAGTTCCCGTCCGGCCAGCCGCACCGATCCGGTGACGTGCGCCGTCTCGGGCAGCAGTCCGAGCACCGCCAGCGCCGTCACGGTCTTGCCCGACCCGGACTCGCCGATGATGCCCAGCCGCTGGCCGGCGTCCAGACGGAACGAGACGCGGTCCAGCGCGACCCGGCGGCGGCGTCCGAACGTCACCGAGAGATCGGTGACCTCGAGCAGGCTCATGACACCTCCCGCAGCCGCGGATCGAGCAGGTCGCGCAGCCCGTCGCCGAGCAGGTTGAAGCCGAGCACCGCCGCGGCGATCGCCAGGCCCGGCCAGACCGCCTGCAGCGGCGCGCCGAACATGACCGTCTGGGCGTCGCGCAGCATCTTCCCCCAGGTGGGCACGATCGCCGCGGTGGACAGCCCCAGATAGCTCAGCGCCGCCTCGGCCAGGATGGCCAGGGCGAAGGTGACGGACGCCTGGACGCCGATCAGCGGCGCGATGTTGGGCAGCACGTGGCGCAGCGACACCCCCGGCCAGCGGGTGCCGGACGCCCGCGCGGCCAGCACGAAGTCGCTGCTCATCACCTGGATGGTGCCGGCCCGGGTGACCCGGGCGAAGCTGGGGATGGTGGCCAGCCCGATCGCGGTCATCGCGGTCACCGGCGAGGCGCCGAACCGGGCGGCCAGCAGGATGGCCAGCAGCAGGGCCGGGAAGGCGTAGGCGATGTCGGTGACCCGCATCACCACCTCGTCCACCCAGCCGTGCGCCTGGCCGGCCAGCATGCCGAGCGGGACGCCCAACACCGCGGCGATGCCGACCGACACCACCCCCACCACGATCGTGGTCTGCGCGCCGACCAGGATCCGGCTGAGCGTGTCGATACCCATGTGGTCGGTGCCCAGCCAGTGCGCGGCACTCGGACCCTGCAGACGTTGGCCGGCGACCACCAGGGTCGGGTCGTACGGCGTCCAGACCAGCGACACCAGCGCCATCAGCACCACGCCGGCGACCAGGGCGGCGCCACACCACAACCCGGCGCGCCTCATCGGCCGTCCTCCGCGCGCAGCCGGGGATCGATCCAGGCGTAGGACAGGTCGACCAGGAAGTTGATCAGCAGCACCGAGGCGGCCAGGAACATCACCACGCCCTGGACGATCATCAGGTCGCGCTGGGAGACCGCGCTGAGCAGCTGGCTGCCCAGCCCGGGAAGGGTGAACACCTGCTCGATCACGATCGCCCCGACCAGCACGGCCGACAGCTGCAGCCCGACCACGGTGACCAGCGAGAGCGCCGCGTTCCGCAAGCCGTGCCGCAGCAGGGCGGGGAACGGACGCCAGCCGACGGCTCGCGCGGTGCGGTAGTAGTCCTCACCGAGCACCTCGATGAAGGCGGAGCGGACATAGCGCACCAGCACCGCCGACTGGACGATCGCCAGCGACACGACCGGCAGCACCAGGTGCTCCGCCCAGCCCACCGGGTCGGTGGTCAGCGGAACGTAGCCGTTGGCCGGGAGCCAGCGCAGCCCGACCGCAAACACCAGCACCAGCACGATCGCCGCCCAGAACGCGGGGATCGCCATGCCCAGCTGGGCCACCGCGGACGCCGCGAAACCCTCCCAGGACCGGCGCTTCATCGCGGCCAGCATCCCGACCGGGACGGCGACCGCGATCGACAGCAGCAGGGCGAAGACCACCAGCCACCAGGTGACCGCGATCCGTGGCGCCATCAGTTCGAGAACGCCCTGGCCGGTGAAGTACGAGCGGCCGAAGTCGCCGTGCAGCATGCCGGTCGCCCACTCCAGGTAGCGGACGGGCCAGGGCCGGTTGAGTCCCAGCTCAGCGGTCAGCGCATCGATCTGCGCCTGCGTGGCGCCCTCGCCGAGGATGGCCTCCGCGACCCCGCCGGGCAGCGCCGAGCAGACCGCGAAGGCGAGCAGGGAGGCCCCCAGCAGGCTGATCGCGAAGATGCCCAGACGCCTTCCCAGGAAGGCCAGGACGCGCACCGGCTGCTCCGCTCAGCGGTGAGCGATCGTGGTCAGGTCGAAGCTGAGCGTGGCCGCGTTCTCCGGCACCCCGGTGACGGTGTTCTTGGTGATCACCAGGTTCGGCAGGTCGAACAGCCAGACGGCGGCGGCGTCCTCGGCCAGCGTGCGGACCGCCGTCCGCATCAGCGGCACGAGCTTGTCGGTCGGGCCCTCGTCCGCGGCCTCGAACTCCTTGTCGTAGTCCGGGTTGTCGTAGTGGAAGTAGTAGCTGCTGTCGGTGAACCGGCGCAGGTCGCGGGCCTCGACGTGGGCGACGATCGACATGTCGTAGTTGCCGCCGTTGTGCACGTCCTCGACCCAGGTGTTGAAGTCGAGTTCCTCGACGGTGACCTTCACCCCGACCTGCCGCAGCGCGCTCTCCACGAACTGCGCGCTCTTCGTGGCGTAGGCGGTGGTCGGGACGCGCAGCTTCAGGCTCAGGTTGGTGGCCTTCGCGTCGGCCAGCAACTCCTTGGCCTTCGCCGCGTCGTAGGCGTTGATCGAGGTCAGGTCCTCGTACCAGGGGTCGGTGGGCACCGCCATCGACCCGATCAGGGTTCCCTTGCCGTTCCAGACGTTGTCGAGCAGCGCCTTCTTGTCGATCGCCATCGAGATCGCCCGGCGCACCCGGACGTCCTTCAACGCGGACCGAGCGTTGTTGAGCGCCAGCACCACCTCACCGGTGGTGGTGCCCTCGATCACCGTGTACCGGGTGGTGTCGGCGAACTGGTCGATGGCGTCCGGGGCCTGCAGGTTCGAGATCACGTCCAGGTCACCCGACAGCATCGCCGCGTTCATCGCGCTCGCGTCGAGGAAGTAGCGGAAGGTGACCTCGTCGAGTCGCGGCGGGGTGCCCCAGTAGCCCTGGCTCGCGGCGAGCACGACGCTCTGGCCCTTGTTCCACTTCTGCAGCACGAACGGCCCGGAGCCGGCGGGCACGGTGTCCAGGGTGGCCAGCCCGCTCGGGTCGTAGATGATGCCGGCCGTGGAGCTGATGTCGTACAGCCACAGGTTGGACGGCCGGCTCAGCGTCACCTTGACGGTGTGCTCGTCGACGGCCTCGGTGGATTTGACCACCTTCATCTGCTCGACCAGCGGCGGCGCGACGTTCTCGGTCTTGATCCGGTTGAAGCTGGTCACCACGGCCTGGGCGGTCACCGGGGTGCCGCTGGCGAACCGCGCGGCCGGGTTGAGCCGGAAGGTGTAGACGGTGCGGTCGGGGCTGACGTCCCAGGCCTGGGCGAGCAGCGGGGTGAGCTTGCCCTCGGCGTTCATCTTCACCAGCGTCTCGTAGACGTTGTAGAGCAGCACCTGCGGAATGGACGCCGCCGGCGAGGCGCTGGGGTTCATGGTCGGCGGCTCGAGGGTCGCGCCGACCGCCAGGGTGTGGGCTTGCGGTGTCGTGTTGATGGGCGATTGCGCCACGCAACCGGTCAGCAGTGCGAAGGTGACGAACATGGCCGCCCAGCGCCACCCTCGGCGGGGTACGGCTGCGACGGTCGTGCTGGAGAGCATCTGTCCTCCTCGTGGCCCTGCCCCTGTTGGGGCAGCGGATCGCCGGGAAGTCTAGCCGAGCGGCCACCGCGGACCGCGACGCGCCGGCCGATCCTGATCGGTGGCCGCGGACGCCGATTTGGGTGTCGCGCCGGACTCCCCTATAGTTGATCGAGCGACGCGGGGTGGAGCAGCTCGGTAGCTCGCTGGGCTCATAACCCAGAGGTCATAGGTTCAAATCCTATCCCCGCTACGAAGAAGAAGGCCTTCTGACTAGGTGAAAAACCAGTCAGGAGGCCTTCTTTCCGCTCCCGCGGGATCATCGGCCGAGCCCGGATGACGCGGGCCCGCCGCGCTCCGATCCGGCGGTCCGCTCAGTGCCGGTCGGGGGCTGGTTGCGTACGGTCACGCAGCAGCGCCCCACCCCCGGCTCCAGGCAGGCGCGCACCGAGTCGCAGCGCAGCCCCTCGGCGACGCCCTGGACGAAGTCACGATTCAGTCCGCAGACCAGGGCGGTGTGCTTCTGCGCCAGGGAATCGAACGGGCAGTTGTTCAGGACGACCACGTCCTCGCGATACTGCGGCTCGTAGCCCTGACTGCTCAGGACGACCGCGACCGTGGCCAACTGGTCGCCCGCCCCGGCAACCCGGCGCCCCGCGTCCGGAACGCGTGCGGTCCGCCCGAGTTCGACTCCCTCGTCACGGGCGGACGCCCGCAGCGCCTCTGACAACGCCGTGCCGTCGGCGGCGCGGGTGACCGCGGCGGCGAGCAGGTCGGCCGCCAGGTCGTAGCGCCGCGGCGGCAACGTCACGGCGAACTCCCGGGTGCCGCGGCGGTACAGCTTGCTCGGACGCCCGCTGCCGGGGCCGGTCCGTCCGGAGAGCCGCCGGTACTCGACCTCGAGCAGCCCCTCGGCGACCAGCCGGTCGAGATGGAAGTTCACGTTGTGCAGCGCGATGCCCAGCGCGGTGGCGGCCTGCTCGCGTCCCACCGGCTCCGGCTGTCCGGCCACGTACTCGTACAGCGCCCGGCGCGTGGCGTCGGCCAACGCGCCGATCCCGGCCGCCTGGTGTGCCAGATCCATGACCGAATCCTAAAACAGACTTTCGTTGACACAAGACTTTTGCGCTTCTAGCATCGAGGATCATTGGTGTTAGAACGAGGAGGTCCGCGATGCCGGCGACCGGACAGTCCGCAGTGGTCACCACCTGCCTGGGCCTCGCGCCCGCGCCGGCGGATCCCGTCCCGTCCGAACGCCTGCGCTGGCGTCCCCGGATCACGCACGCCCGGCCACGTCCGGACCTGGACGCCGCCGAATCGGCGGCCACCGCGCTGCTCGCCGCGCTCGGCCTCGACCTCGACGACGTCAATCTCGTCGACACCCCACGGCGGATGGCGCGGGCGCTGGCCGAGCTGACCACCGCGGACGAGTTCGAGCTGACCAGCTTCCCCAACACCGAGGGCTACGACGAACTGGTCCTGGTTCAGGACATCCCGGTGCGATCGCTGTGCGAGCATCACATGCTGCCCTTCGTCGGCGTCGCCCACATCGGATACCTGCCGGCCGACCGGATCCTCGGGCTGTCGAAGTTCGCCCGGATGACCGACTTCCACAGTCGCCAGCCGCAGACCCAGGAGCGGCTCACCAAGCGCATCGCCGACCACCTGCAGCGGGAACTCGACCCGCACGGTGTCGGGGTGGTGATCGAGGCCGAACACACCTGCATGAGCCTGCGCGGCGCCCGTGCCTCGGGCACCCGCACGGTCACCTCCACCCTGTTCGGACGGTTGCGCGAGGATTCCCGCAGCCGCGCCGAGTTCCTCTCACTCACCAGGAGCCACACATGACCACCGTTGTGATCGGGGGCGGGCTGGCCGCCGCCAACGCCGTCGACGAACTGCGCCACCAGGGCTACGGCGGCGACATCGTCCTGATCGGAGCCGAGCCCCACCTGCCCTACGAGCGTCCCCCGCTGTCCAAGGGCGTCCTGCTGGGCAACGAGGCGCCCGACTCGGTCTTCGTCCACGACCGGCAGTGGTACGACGAGCGGCAGGTGGACCTGCGTCTCGGCGCCACGGCCACCGCCATCGATCGTGACCGCCGGACGGTGAGCGTCGGCGGCGACCAACTCACTTACGACCGGCTGATCCTGGCCACCGGTTCCTCGCCCCGGCGGCTGACCGCGCTCGACCGCAGCGACCTGCCGGTGCAGTACCTGCGCACGCTGGACGATGCGGTGGCGCTCGAGGCGAAGCTGTCCGGGCGCGTCCTGATCGTGGGTGCCGGCTGGATCGGGCTCGAGGTGGCCGCCGCGGCCCGCCGGGCGGGGGCCGAGGTGACGGTCGTCGAGAACGCGGCGTGGCCGCTGCTGGCCGTCCTCGGCGAGGAGCTGGCTCCGCTGATCGCGCGGTTGCACCGCGACCACGGCGTGGATCTGCGTCTCGGCACCGCGATCACCGGCATCGAGGGTCCGGAGGTGCTGCTGTCCGACGGCACCCGGCTGCGACCCGACCTGGTCGTCGCCGGCATCGGCGCCGGTCCCAACGACGCGCTGGCCGCCGCGGCCGGGCTCGCCACCGGCAACGGCGTCCTGGTGGACGCGCGCCTGCAGACCGACGATCCGGCCGTCTTCGCCGCCGGCGACGTCGCGAACCAGGACCATCCGAGTCTGGGCCGCATCCGGGTCGAGCACTGGGACAACGCCATCGAGCAGGGCCGGCACGCCGCCCGTTCGGCGCTCGGCCATACCGACCCCTACACGAGGCAGCCCTACTTCTTCAGCGACCAGTACGACCTGGGCCTGGAGTACCTGGGCCACGTCGGCCCGGCCGGCTACGACGAGCTGATCGTCCGCGGCAGCCGTGACGACCTCGTCCTGGTGGCGCTCTGGGTGCGCGACGGCACGGTGGTCGCCGGCCTGCACCTCAACGACTGGGACGCCGCCGACTCGCTGCGGCTGCTGGTCGGCACCCGTCCCGAGAGCCTGGACGCCCTGCGCGACGAGAGCGTGCCGCTGCCACGACCCGAGGGGTAACGAAACCGTCCCCGTTCTGTCTGTGCATCAGCTGAGTACGGCCTGAGTTCGGGTATCCACCCGAGCATGTCCCTGGGGCCATCCGGTCTGCACCGCTGCTGGAGGTGTCCTACAGACAAGCTGAGGCCCCGCTGAGTACTCTGTAGCGAGGTTAGCCTTGGGGGGTACATGGGCGTTCGGCTCGGCCTGCGGCTGCGCATGACGGTTTGGGGTGCCGCAGCGATACTCGGTGCTACCCTCCTGGCCGCCTCGTCAGCGCTCGCCCACACGCCCCAACACCCTTGTCGCAGCGATGTTCCCGGCTGCAAGGGCAGCCCCAGGCCGAGCGCCTCCCCCACCCGTTCGGAGCGCCCGAAGCCCGAGCCCAGCCCGTCGGCGACGCCGACCACGAAGCCGTCGCACACGCACCATCCGAAGCCGACGCCCAGCCCCACCCGCAGCGGGCGGCCGTCGAAGAAGCCGCGTCCCACGCCGACGGCCACCGACTCCCCGACGCCGACACCGGCGCCGACCTGCGCCCCGCCCGCCGCACCCACGATCGCCCCGCCGGCGCCCCCCACCAGCGGCCCGACCCTGACACCCCCGCCGTCCCCGACGCCGACACCCACCCCGAGCCCGACGTCGACGCGCCCGACCGGTCCGCCGAAGCCCAGCCCCCGGCCCACCCGAACGCCGACCACCGCGACGCCGAGCGTCCGGCCGTCACCCACCAG
>CALMIQ010000522.1 GCA_937863965.1 uncultured Micropruina sp. | reverse complement strand
CGCCCGGTTGCGCAGCAGCGTCAGGGCGCCGAACGCGCCCGCGAAGCCGACCGCGACGGCCACAAAGCCGGCGTCGCGCGGGCCGCGCCAACCGGTCGGCTCACCCAGCAGCGCCAGCAGCAGCACCGCGTTGCCGACCGCCGCCGCGAACAGCACGGCGAGGACGCGTCTGCCGGGGTCCCGCTCCATAGCGGCATGGTACGGACGGGTTCCGACACCGGGCTGTCGCCTTCCGGCGTACAGCACCGTCGCCTGCCGGCGGACGTGGGCGGGACAAGCGGTTTCCTAGCGTGGAGCCCATGACTGACAGACAACCGATCGACCTCCGATTCGTCGGCGGACTCGCCTGCCTCACCCTGCTCTACCCGGTCCTGGCGGTTCTGGTGAATGTGCTCGGCGGCTCGCCGTCCGGGTTCGCGCCGGTCAGTTCCTGGCTATGGCTCGCCATCGGAGTGGCGTGGATCCTGATCGTCTGGCTCGCCCAGGTGGCGCGTCCGCTGGCCACGCTGGTGCTGGCCGGCCTGGTCGGCGGCGTCCTCACCCTGCTGGTCGTCGGGGTCATCCAGCTCACCGCCTCCGGAACCGCCGGGGTGCTCGACTCGCCGTACGGGATGCTCGGGCTGGTCGCGCTGAACACGCTCGGCGGCACGGTCTGCGGGCTGCTCGCGTGGGCTCTGCAGTCGGCCACCGGGAAGCCGCGGCGCTGAGATGCCGGCGTCGCTCGCGAACGAGACGTCCGGGCGGGGCCTCTCCCGGCGCGGCCTGCTGCTCGGCTCCGGCCTCGCCGCCGTGGGCGCGGCCTTGGGCCTGGCCGGTTGCACGCCGCGCCAGGCCGCCTTTCCCGCCCTCGGCACCGCACCGCTGCCGGTGCCGCCACTGGCGCCGTCACGGCTCTCCGGCAACCGGCGCAGCTTCCTGCTCACGGCGGGCACCGGCGAGAGCCGCCTGATCGCCGGCCGGCCGGAGGTGGTCACGCCGACGATGGGCTACAACGGCGCCTCCCTCGGCCCGACTCTGCGGGCGCGGCAGGGCGAACTCGTCCGGGTGGAAGTCCGCAACGACCTGGCCGAGACCACCACGCTGCACTGGCACGGCATGCACCTGCCCGCGGCCATGGACGGCGGCCCGCACACGCCGATCGCGGCGGGCCGGACCCGCACCGCCGAGTGGCAGCTCCGGCAGCCGGCGGCGACCCTGTGGTACCACCCGCACCCGCATGGGCAGACCGAGGCGCAGGTGCTCAACGGGCTCGCCGGCCTGTTCATCGTGGACGACGACGCCAGCCTGCGCTCCGGCCTGCCGAGCGAGTACGGCGTCGACGACCTCCCGCTCATCCTGCAGGACCGTTTCCTCGACGCCACCGGCCGGATCGTGCGGGTCGAGGGCGACAATGCGCTGGGCACGATCGGCGGCACGCTGCTGGCCAACGGCGTCAGCGGAACCCATGTCGAGGTGACCGCCGCGTTGCTCCGGCTGCGGCTGCTCAACGGCTGCAGCGGCCGCTTCCTCGATCTGCGCTTCGCCGACGGACGCCCGTTCACCCTGGTCGGCACCGACGGCGGGCTGCTCGGCGATCCGGTCGAACTGGATCGGCTGCTGCTCTCGCCCGGGGAACGGGCCGAGATCCTGGTCCGGTTCCGGCCCGGCGACCGGACGGTGCTGCGAACCGAGCGGCCGCAACTCCCCGGCACCGCGGTGGGCGGCGCCGACCTGACTCCCGGCGACTTCGTCGAGTTCCGGGCCGCCGGCAGCCTGCGTCCGTCCGCCCCGTGGAGACTGCCCACGGAACGGCGGACCGTGCCGTCCGCCGCGCAAGCGGCGCGGACGCGGTCGTTCGAGCTGCGCATGCCGTTCATCAACGGCCGGCCGATGGACCTGAACCGGATCGACGCGGTAGTCCGCCTCGGCGACACCGAGGTCTGGGAGGTCACCTCCTCGGATGTGATGGCCCACAACTTCCACGTCCACGACGTCCAGTTCCGGGTGCTCGACATCGATGGGGCCGCCCCGCCGGCCGAGCTGGCCGGCTGGAAGGACACCGTGCCGGTGCTCCCCGGACAGCGGCTGCGCCTGATCATGCGGTTCGAGGACTACGCCGACGACCGCGTCCCCTACATGGTCCACTGCCACCTGCTGCGCCATGAGGACGCCGGCATGATGGGCCAGTTCCTGGTCACCGCGGACGGCACCGGGCCCGAGCGCATCGACTCCCCCCACGACCACGACGGACACGGCTGAACCCCGGCGGGCGACGGCCGATGCGAATGGACGGACGGAGGGGATCCTGGCGAACGGCGCCGACCCGGCCGAACCGGGCTTCCTCTATATCGTGTGACGATATAGAGTTGAGCGACATAGTGATCGCGTCGTCCGATGATCGCGCGATCCCGCCCAGGAGGTACAGATGACACAGTCGACGCCAGATCCACGAGACGTGCTGCCGCTCAGCCCGGCCGTCTTCGGCATCCTGCTCGCGCTGGCCGACGAGGACTTGCACGGCTACGCGATCATGCAGCGGGTCGGCGCTCGGGCCGACGGCTCGCCCCGGATCGGCCCGGGCACGCTCTACAGCGCCATCCGCCGGTTGCTGGCCGACGGGCTGGTCGAGGAGAGTACGAACCGGCCGGCCGCCGAGCAGGACGACGAGCGACGACGCTACTACCGGCTGACCGGCTTCGGACGGCGGGTCGCCGGCGCCGAGGCGGCTCGGCTGGAGGGACTCGTCCGCCATGCCCGCCGTAGCCGCCTGCTGCCGGCGGAGTCCGTCGCCGCGGGACACCCGTGACCGGCCGCCGAGGCGGACCGGCCGATCGGCTGGTGCGCCTCTACCCACGGGACTTCCGGACGCGGCACGCAGCCGAGCTGAGCGCGACCCTGGACGATCTCCGCCGGGACGGCCGGGGCAGGCTGCGCGCCTCCGTGTACGCCGACCTGCTTCGGGGCGCGGCCGGGGAATGGCTCCGGCTGCTGCTGGGTGCCCGGCCGGCCACCATCCTCAGCGTGCTGATCGCGGCGCCCTTCCTGCTGGTGTTGACCATGTTCGTCCTGAACTACCAGCCGGGGTTCGTCGCCGGCCTGGTGGGCCCGGACGGCACACCATCGCTCCTTGCCCGGGTCGTGATGATCTGCTGGTTGCTCAGCCTGCCGCTCGCCGTGCTGATCAACGCCTGGCCGCGGCTGACGGCCGCACGGACGACGCCGAGCTTCGTGCCGTCGGCACCGCAGCTGGCGATCGGCCTGGCGGCAGTCGCGCTACCGGCGGCGTTGATGGCGGGCCAGGTGCTCCGCGAGTTGCGTCAGCTCTCCGATGCCCTGGGTGTTGCTCCTCTGGTCGGTCAGGTCGTGGGAGTGCTGGTGCTGTCGCTGCCGTCGATGGCGCTGCTGCTCAACCGGGCGCCCGTGCTCGGCGTCGCCCGGCTCGGACCGGCGCAGAGTGCGACGCTGGCCGGCGCGAACCTGATCGTCGGCGCGGCGCTGGTGATGGCGACCACGATGCTGGCGGGCAGCTTCGCCGCCGAGGTGGCCAGCTGTGCCATCGTCGGCCCGAGCTGCGACTGAACGTCCCGGGAGTCCGACGGCCACCAGTTCCTCGCGCCAGGCCTAGGCTGGGGCCGAGCAGAAGGCGGACGGATGTGACGGACTACGCGGCCCGACGAGGCGCCCGGACGGGCGCCACGATCTGGCGGGTGCTGTCCCGCGAGACCGAGCTGCGCATCGTCCCCGATGGCGTGATGGACCTGATGTGGTTCCAGGATCGCCTCGTCGTCGCGGGCGCCGACACCCGAACGATGATCGCCACCACCCGGCCCGGCGACGTGACCTGGGGACTTCGGTTTTCCCCTGGGGTGGCGCATGCCCTGCTCGGCCGCCCCGTGCACGAGCTGACCGACCAGCGCATCGACCTGTCCGAGCTCGTCGCCGTTCCCGGACGCGCAGGCCCGTTCAGCGACCCGGCAGCTGCCCTCGAGGAGGTGTTCATCGCGCTGTGGAGCCGGGCCGACCCCGACCGCCCCACCCTGCGCCTAGCGGCATCGCTGGACCGCGCAGCGCGGAATGGGCTAAGCGTGCGCGAGACGTCCGCCGTCCATGATCTCTCGGAGCGGACGCTGCGCAGGCTCAGCAATACCCTCTTCGGCTACGGCCCCAAGACACTCATGCAGATTCACCGCTTCCAGCGCGCCCTCCGGATTGCCCGAGGAGGGATGCCGTTGGGCGAGACCGCGGCGACCGCGGGCTATGCCGACCAGGCCCACTTCACCCGCGAGACCCGTCGGCTCACGGGACGCACGCCGTCCGCACTCGCCCGCTCCGGCGCGTGATCCGGGTCACCGCGCATTCGGCCGCTGGCCGATTCGTACAAGAGCGACCGGGCGTCTCTCGACACCATGGATCCCGGAACACCGCAGCGGTCCTGCGATCGATCACGAAGGGAGTACGGGCGATGCCTCACCAGCACCACGCCATCGACTACGTCGAACTGTCCGCGCCGAACCTCGATGCCGCGCGGGCCTTCTACGCCGCCGCTTTCGGATGGGGATTCAACGACTACGGGCCGGCCTATGCCGGGATCAGGGGCCCGGACGCCGATGGCCCGGAGGCCGGCGGCCTGGCCGTCGACGGCCCCGCCAGCCCGCTGGTCATCCTGTACTCGGACGACCTCGACGCCACCCTGGGCGCCGTCGTCGCGGCGGGCGGCACGATCGTCAACGGCCCCTACGACTTCCCGGGTGGTCGTCGTTTCCACTTCGTCGACCCGTCCGGCAACGAGCTGGCCGTGTGGAGCCCGGCATCGGCCACTTCCTGAGGCCCTTCCCGTCCGCCGCCCCCAGATCAGGTCAGCGTGGATCGTCGGCGGACGGACGCCGTGCGGTCAGGCCGGCCCCTCCAGGCCGAGGACGCGTGCGGCGGCGGCCTCGGCGCGAGACGTCACGCCGAGCTTGGCGAAGACGGCGCCGACGTGGTGTTCCACCGTCTTGGACGACAGCACCAGGCGACCGGCGATCTCCCGGTTCGTCAGCCCCTGCCCCACCAGGCGGAGCACGTCGAGCTGGCGGTCGGTGAGACCCGCCGGGTTCCCCCGTGTGGTGCGCGCGCGGCCGCGCGGCACGCTGGCGACACCCAACGCCCGCAGCCGGCCGCGGGCCAGCGGCACCGCGGCGAGCGCGCCGGTCCGGTCGAGGATCTCGATCGCCTGCAGGACGTCCTCCGGACGATCCGATCCCAGCAGCGCCAACGCGCGCGAATGCGGCTCGCCCAGGCGCTGCCACGCGTCGGCGGCGGCCGCGGCCCGGCCGGCCAGCTCCAGGGCGTACGGCTCGGGCAGCCCGTCCGGGACGCGGTCGAGCACGCCACCGCGCCGGCGCCAGAGGGCCAGCGGCCCGACGTCCCACGGGGTGCCTCGGTCGAGTGCGATCGCGTAGGTGTCCCGCGTCGCTTCATCCACCGCTGCGGGATCGGCGTGCAGCCACGCCCACTCGGCGCGGATGCAAGCCATCGGCC
>CALMIQ010000521.1 GCA_937863965.1 uncultured Micropruina sp. | reverse complement strand
CGCGGACGGTGGGGACCGGACGCCGGGGACGGTTCTCCGCGTTCGAAACCCGCACACCGGGGACGGTTCTTCCCGTTCGAAACCCGCACACCGGGGACGGTTCTTCCCGTTCGAAACCCGCACGACGGGGACGGTTCTCCCGGCCTGCTTGGGGCGCAAGAACCGTCCCCCGAGTTCGAGAATCGCACGCCAAGAACCGTCCCCGGAGGTCGAAAATCGCACGCCGAGAACCGTCCCCCGCGTTCGGATCACGTCCCGGGCGCCGGCGAGGGTCGCACCGGTCGGGACCGGACTACCGGTCGGCGGCCGCCGACGGTCAGGTGTTGTCGATGACCAGGTCGGCGCGTTCGGCCGGGTGGTACCGCTCGATGTAGAGCCGCTGGCCCTCCACGTAGCGGGCGATCCGGGGGTCGTCCACCTCGGACGGCGAACCGTCGCGCTCGGCGAGCCGGCGCACCGAGACCTCCGGGGGGACCTGGAGCCAGACCGACAGGTCCCAGACCTTGCGGCCGCGCGCGTTGCGCAGCCGGTCGCGATGCAGGAACATGCCGTCCACCACGACGACGGCGGCGTCCGGCGCCACCTGCCAGGGCGGGCTCAGCGGCGTCTCGCCGGCGAAGTCGTAGGACTTCGCCCGGTACCGCCCGCAGCCCTCGCTGCCCAGGGGTTCCAGGACGTCGTCGATGAACCGCTCGTAGTCGTAGGTGTCGGCGATGAAGCCCTCCGGGGACGTGCGCCCCTTGGCGTAGCGCACCTCGGGCGGGTTCAGGAAGTCGTCGAACGAGACCCGGATCACGGTCAGCCCCGAGTCGGTCAGTTCGGCGGCCAGGTCGTCGGCGAAGCTGGTCTTGCCCGCGCCGTCCACGCCGTCGATGGCGACCATCGTCCGCCCGGCCCGCGGCCTGATCCGCGACACCAGCCAGGACAGCCCCGCCTCGCGGCTCATCGGCTCAGCCGGCCTGGTTTCCATGATCCTGCCTCCACGGGAGCGGCATCGGCGATGCCTGGGGTCGATCGGGTGGCCCACCGGGACCCGGGACGCCGACCGCGCCGGGGGCGGTGCGGACGACCACGCCCCGCACCCTCGCCCGCCACAGCAGCACCGCCGCCGCGCCCAGCATGATCGCCATCTGCACCAACAGCACCGGGCTGCCGGCGCCGGCGCCGCGGTCGAACATGTCGGAGAAGTCGGTGAACGGAAGGAAGGTCATCGCGACGACATTGTTGACCATGTGCACCGCGACGGCCGCCTCCAGCCCGCCGGTGCGCCAGGCCAGGACGGACGTCGCAACCGCGAAGAGCAGGTAGAACGCGTTCAGCCACGGGTCGCCGGCCCCGTGCAACAGCATGAACACGACGGCGGTGACCGCCGTGCTCACCGCCAAGCCCGCCATCCGCGGCAGCCAGGCCGCGACGGCACGCTGCCCCAGCCCGCGCAGCAGGTACTCCTCGCCGGCCGCCTGCAGCGGCGTGGTCAGCAGGATCGCGGCGATCATGAAGCCGGTGGCGGGGTTGACCTGCAGCTCGGGCAGTCCGCCGAGGACGACGTCCAGCAGCAGGCTGGCCAGGAAGATCGGCAGCACCCAGGCCACGCATTCGCCGAACCAACGCCAGCGGAAACCCCCGGTGACCGCCGAGATCCAGCGCGGCCGCTGGCCGAAGCAGGCCCACTGGGTGAGCCCGGCGATCGGCACACAGGATGCCAGCACCAGGTTGTTGGCCAGGAAGAACGCCGGGGTCATCCGGAACGAGTCCAGCGAGGTGTAGTCCTCCATCGTGGTGGCGCCGGTGGACATGTCATAGAGCATGGCCGGCAGCGTGAACACCAGGCTGGCCGCGAAGAACAGCCCGCCCGCCATCAGCAGTGCCAGCAACGGACGCCACCAGCGCAGGTTCGGCGTGCGCAGGAACTCGTGGTACTCCCGCGGCTCGACCGGCAGCACGGACGGCTTCGGCGCCGGCCCGGCGGGCAGCCACGGGTGCTGACCGGGGACGGGCTGCGGACCCGACGCGGCCCAGGCGGGCGGCTGCTGTGGTGCCGGCGGTTGCTGCGCCCAGGGTTGCGCCGGCGGTTGCTGCGGCGCCCAGGGTTGCTGCTGGGCCGGGGGTTGTTGCACCGGGAATCCCCGCTGAGCGTCGGGAGGCTGCCAGGACTGTCCATGCGCCGCCGG
>CALMIQ010000520.1 GCA_937863965.1 uncultured Micropruina sp. | reverse complement strand
CCGACCTGGCGCACTACCTCAGCCCCCGCGGCCGCGCCGCCCTGGTCGACGTCCGGGCCTGAGGCCACACGGTCCGCTGCCGCAAGGACCCGCCGCCCCACCAACCGCTCGCCTAACTATTTAGCGCTCGCCCAGGTGAGCGAGCCCTAAATAGTTAGGCGAGCGCGGTGGGACGGGTGGGACAGCGGGGGCGGTAGGGACGGGGTGTGCGGGTACGGGAGTGGCGGCGCACGAGGTGGCCGGAGGACTCAGAGCAGTTCGTAGTACGGGTTGTACATCCGGCGGCGGCCGTCCACCCAGGACACCCGGCCGGTGACCTCGAGTTCCCGTCCGGCGACCAGGCCGGGGATCTCCCGGCGTCCCATCCAGATCAGCGTGATGCTGCCCGACCCGTCGTTCAGTTCGGCCTCCAGCCAGGGCGTGCCGCTGCGTGGCCGCAGGGTGAGCACCGCAATGCGTCCGCGCAGCGTTGCCCGCTGCCGGTCGGCGCAGCCGGCGATCGTCTGCGCGCCCGACTCGCGCGCCGCCCGGACGGCCTGCTCGGAGTCGAGCTCCTCGGTGGAGCGGCCCAGCCAGCGCAGGGCGCGACCGAACGGGTTGCCGGACACGGCTCAGTCCTGCGGGGCCGTCGGCATCGTCATCGCGATCACCTCGCCGGGCACCATCGGCCCGGCGCCGCGGCGCACCACGACGTTACGGAAGAACTCCACGAACGGTGCCGCCGCGCCCTCCTCGTCCTCGGTCAGGCCGGCCTCGCCGAGCAGCGTGCCCCGCAGCAACCAACGAGGCCCCTCGGCGAACCAGGTCCGGCTTACCTGGAACAGCTGCTCGCCGGACGGCCCCTCGGCGGGCAGGACGCGGCGCAACTCGGGCCCGAACGGGCCCACCGCGGTGCTGGCGCTGCCGCCCGCCTCCACCGCCTCCTCGCTGAGGTCCTCGCGCAGTTCGTCGGCCAGGCCGCCGCTGGTCGGGGCCGCCAGCAGCGCCAACTCCAGCCCGGACTGCTCCCAGAAGGCGAGGGCGGCGACCACCTGCTGGGTGGTCTCGTTGACGTGCAGCTGCAGGCCCATGCCCTCCCAGGGGGTCAGGATCAGCGCACCCAGATCGAGCCGCTCCACCTCGTCGGCGGCCAGGTCGACCTCGTCGTGATCGAACGGGCCGTCGGCGCGCCAGTCGACGTCCTCGACGTCGTCCGGCTCCTCGTCGTCCTCGTCGTCCTCGTCCTCGTCGTCGGAGAGTTCGGCCGGAAGCTCGCCGTCGCCGTCGTCGTCCTCGCCGTCGTCGTCCTGGTCGGCGTCCGGCCCGGCATCGAGCTGGTCCGCGTCCGGATCGGTGTCGGCGTCGACCTCGGTGACCTCCTCGACGGGCTCATCGACCGGTTCGGCCTTGCCTTTGCGGCGAAAGATCACGACTGCTCCTTCATTCCCACGGCGGCGTCCAGCCACCCCTTGATTCCTCCGGTGGACCCATGCCCACCCGCACCCCGATCGCTGGACGGCAGCTCGGCCACCTCCACGAATGCCGCCTGCGCGACCCGCTGCAGCACGAGCTGGGCGATCAGGTCACCGCGGCGCAGCCGGACGCTGGTGCGGGCATCGGTGTTCAGCAGGCACACCTTGATCTCGCCGCGGTAGCCGGCGTCGACCGTGCCGGGGGCGTTCACGATGGTCAGGCCATGACGGGCGGCCAGCCCCGAGCGCGGATGCACCAGGGCCACCCAGCCGGCGGGCAGAGCTATGGCGATCCCGGTGCTCACCAGCACCCGCTCGCCGGGCTCGATCGTCACGTCCTGAGCGGTGGCCAGGTCGGCGCCGGCGTCCCCGGGATGGGCGTAGCGCGGTACCGGGACTCCGTCGTCCAACCGCTGCAGCAGCACCTGGACGTTCTCGGGTGGACTCACCCGCGGGAGTCTAGCCGCGACTGCTCCGCCGACCCGTCGGCGCCCGAGGGCCGGTTGTCCTCGATCGCACGCAGCAGCGCGCCGGCGTCCCGCGTCGACACCAGCCAGCACAGATGGGGGTCGGCGTCGTCCGCCACACCGATCACGACCGTGCCGTTCACGTAGGGGCGCAACGCCAGGAACACGTCCTCACGCGCCAGGATCCGGCCTCGGACGGCGCGGTCCGCGACCGCGACGGCGCCGACGTAGGGCCACTCCAGCAGGCTCCGGCCCACCCGGACGCCGCGGGCGTCCACCGCGATCCGCAGCGACCCCCAGGCGAGCAGCGTCCAGGCGATCACCCCGATGGTGACCACCGTGCTCACGACGAGGATCAGTTCGCCCAGCATGAACGCCACCGCGGTGACGAAGGTCAATCCGAAGAACAACCCGATCCACCAGTACGCGGCCGGGACCCTCAGTCGTTCGGAGTAGCTGGGCCGTTCGGAGTAGCTGGGCCGCTCGGGGGAGCCGGACGCCGGTTCGCTGCGGGTCACCACCCCAACCTAACCTGCGCGAGGCCCCGACCCGCGCCCGGCCGGACTCTCGTCGTCGTTTCCGACGCGAGCCGGCCCACCAAGGGGTGTGAACCCGGCGCGGCCGCAGCGCCTAGACTCGCCCCAAACGGACGGTCCAACGAAGGAACCACCGATGAACGTGTCGCAGCGACTGCTCTGGAACCTCTACGCCGGCGCCGTGGGTGCGCTGAGCGCCCTGATCGCCCAGAAGGCGGTCCGGGGCGCCTGGAAGCTGGCCACCGGGGATGAGCCGCCCGATCCCAACGACCCGGCCACACCGATCAGCGAGGCCGTGATCTGGGCGGTGGCCGGCGGCATCGGCATCGGGGTGGCCCAACTGCTCACCAACCGCCTCGCCGCCACCCAGTGGGAGAAGGCGATGGGGACGCCGGCGCCCACCCGGTCACGGGTGACCTTCCACCTCTGAGAGCCGGACGCCGGGCACCGGCGGTCGGGTCTCAGTCGGCGCCGTCGGGTCTCAGTCGGCGCCGTCGGGTCTCAGTCGGCGCAGTCCACGCAGTAGGAGTGACCGTTGCGGGTCACGGCGATCTG
>CALMIQ010000519.1 GCA_937863965.1 uncultured Micropruina sp. | reverse complement strand
GCGGCACCGGGTCGAGGTCGGTGATCCGCAGCGCGTAGGCGCACATCGAGCCGGCGCCCGAACCGCGTCCGGGGCCGACCCGGATGCCGTTGTTCTTCGCCCAGTTGATGAAGTCGGCGACGACCAGGAAATACCCGCAATATCCCTTATCCGTGATCACGGTCGTCTCGAACTCGGCCTGCTGAACGGCGTAGTCAGGGACACCTTCGGGGAAGCGGGCCTCGAGGCCGCGGCGCACCTCCTTGGCGAACCAGGACTCCTCGGTCTCACCGGCCGGCACCGGGAAGCGGGCCATGAAGGTGCCGGTGCCCTCGTCGAAGTGGGTCTCGCAGCGCTCGGCGATCGCGAGCGTGTTGTCGCAGGCCTCGGGCAGTTCGCGCCAGATCTCGCGCATCTCGGCCGGGCTCTTCAGGTAGTAGCCGTTGCCGTCGAATTTGAACCGGTTCGGGGTGTCCCGGTTCGAGCCGGACGACACGCACAGCAGCGTGTCGTGGGCGTCGGCGTCGTCGGCGTGCACGTAGTGCAGGTCGTTGGTGGCCACCAACGGCAGCTTCAGGTCCTTGGCGAGGCGCAGCAGGTCGTGCCGGACGCGCCGCTCGATGTCGAGCCCGTGGTCCATCAGCTCGCAGTAGAAGTTGCCGGCGCCGAAGATGTCGCGGAACTCGGCGGCCGACTCGACCGCCTGGTCGTACTGGCCGAGCCGCAGGTAGGTCTGCACCTCGCCCGACGGGCAGCCGGTGGTGGCCAGCAGGCCCCTGGCGTAGCGGTTGAGCAGTTCCCGGTCGGCGCGCGGCTTGTAGAAGAACCCCTCCAGCGAGCTCAGCGAGCTCAGCCGGAACAGGTTGTGCATACCCTCGGAGTTCTGCGCCCACATCGTCATGTGCGTGTAGGCGCCCTTGGACGCCACGTCGTCGCCGGTGCCGTCGCCGAACTGGACGCGCTTGCGCTCGCTGCGGTGCGTCTTCGGGGTGAGGTAGGCCTCCAGCCCGATGATCGGCTTCACCGCGCTGCCCTTGGCCGCCTTGTACCACTCGTACGCACCGAACAGGTTGCCGTGGTCGGTGACCGCCAGCGCCGGCATGCCCATCTGCTCACAGCCCGTGACCAGATCCTTCAACCGCGCCGCGCCATCGAGCATCGAGTACTCGGAATGGCAGTGCAGATGCACGAACCCATCGGCCATCGGCGGTTTCGACCTCCATGCGTGTCGGAGTGGTGGACCGGGCGGATCGCCAGGGGGAAGTCCAGCGGAGAGCCCACCCTAACCCCGTCCGCCGACGGTTCCCGGCGACACCCGGGCCGGACGCCGCCCGGTCGGCGTGTCGCACCCTCCGGGGGGCCTCAGTCGCCGACCACCGCCGCCGTGGCCGCGGCGACCAGCCGCAGGTTGTGCGGCAGGGCGCCGTCGAAGCCGGGGGTCGACATCGTCATGATCACCGTGTCGAGCCGCGGGTTGTTGACGAATTTGGTGCTGAAGAAGCCCTGCCAGGAGTAGGCGCCCGGGCCGCCGAGCCAGTGCAGCGAGCCGGCCGGGGCGTTCTCGCCCGCCTGGATGTCGACCATGTAGCCCCACTTGTTCTGGGTCAGCTGCCAGTTGGTCAGCTCGCCGATCTGGTTGCTGGTCATCAGCCGCACCGACGCCGGGCTGAGCACCCGGACGCCGTCCAACTCGCCACCGTTCAGCAGCATCTGGGCGAACCGGAAGTAGTCCGCGGTGGTGCCGTGCAGGCCGCCGGCGCCGCTGAACAGGGTCTTGTGCTCGCTGAAGGTGTACTGCGGGCCGAGCATGCCCAGCCCGAGCGGCGACGCCTCGGTCTGCTTCTCGTCGCGCCCGGCCCAGTAGACGGCGGCGATCCGGTGCCAGACGTCCTCGGGCGGGAAGAACCAGACCTCGGGCATCCCCAGCGGGGTGAAGATGTGGTCGGTCAGGTAGGTGTTGAAGTCCTTGCCGGAAACCACCTCGACCAGCCGGCAGAGGACGTCGACGCTGTTGTTGGAGTAGTCGAACATGGCGCCCGGGTCGGCGATCAGCGGCAGCGACGCGATCAGCTTGGTGTTCGCCTCCAGGGTGGTGGGCGGGGTGTTCAGGTCGTCGACCAGTCCGGCGTCGTGGTACAGCTGCGGCACCACCCCGTAGATCGGGGGCTCGAACATCCGGTACCACCAGGTGTTGGTCATGCCTCCGGTCATGGTCAGCAGGTCGTGCGGGGTGAGCTCGCGGCTGGCCGTGCGCAGCTGGGTGACCTGCCAGTCCTTGACCACCGCCACCTTCGGGTCGGCGAACTCGGGCAGGTGCACCGACAGCGGCTCGTGCAGGGCGATCAGGCCGCGTTCGAACAGCTGCAGCACGGCCGCCGCCGCGACCACCTTCGACATCGACGCCAGCCGGAAGATGCTGTCGGTGGCCATGCCGACGCCCTCGTCGGCCTTTCCGAACGCCTTGAAGTGGCAGACCTTGCCGTGCCGGGCGACCAGCACCACCGAGCCCTGGTAGGCGTTCTGGGCGAGGAACCGCTGCTGCAGGGCGTCGATGTTGGCGAGATAGGCGCTGGAGACGCCGACCTCCTCGGGATCGACCTGGGTGTACGCCGCTGTACTCACGGTCACGTTCCTTTCGTGCGGTGTCGGTCCCGGACGCCGATAGGTCCACCGCGGTGTGGATCCGGATCCTGGGACGGGTGTATCGACTCTAGCCGTCGGACGCCGGCAGCACCCGGCCGCGGTCGCCGTCCACGATGACCCGGACGCCGGTCGCCAGCACGCTGCTGCCGTCCCCGGTCCCCATCACGGCGGGAATGCCGTACTCGCGGGCCACGATCGCGGCGTGCGAGGCCAGGCCGCCGTGGTCGACGACCACGGCCGCGGCGCGGGTGAACAGCGGCGTCCAGGCGGGGTTGGTGGCGGGGCAGACCAGGACGTCGCCGGGCCGCAGCTCGCCGAACTCCGACGGGCCGCGGATCACCCGTACGGGGCCGGTGGCGGTGCCGCCCCCGCCGCCGACGCCGGTGACCAGGGCCCCGGCGTCCGGGCGGTGGGGGTAGAGCGTGGCGGTCGCGATCAGCGGCGACCCGCCGAGCGCGGCGAAGGCGGCCCGGCGCCGCTCGACCGCGGCCCGCAGCCGGTCGTCGACCGGGTGGTCGCTCGGGTCGGCGAGTGTCTCCAGCTCGCTCCAGGTGAGGTACCAGATGTCGTCCGCGGCGTCGATCGCGCCGGCCGCGACGAGGCGGCGTCCGGCCTCCAGCACGGCGTGCCGGACCGACGGCATGGTGCGGGTGAGCTCGAAGTGGGTGTCCTCGCGCACCTGGATGCCCGCCGACGCCTTGGCCACCAGCCGGCGCACCCGTCCCTCGGCCCGGAGGGCTCGGACGATCGGATGGTTCTCCAGGCGCCGCAGCGCGTCCGGGAACGGCGACCGGCCGGCGTCCGCACCGTCGGTGAGCAGGACCTGCACCAGCGCCAGCACGGTGTCCGGCGCGTCGGCCCAGCACGGATCGCGCAGCAGCAGGATGCTGCCGGTCTCGCGATGACCGTACCTGGACAGGAAGTCCCGCAGGCGCCGCTGCACCGCTGCCGCCTCGGGCGTCGTGCGGAGCAGCTCCGCCGCCTCGGCGGCGTCCGCGTCGGCGACCCGCTCGGCCAGGCCGGGCACGGCACGCAGGCCGTCGGCGATGGCGGCGAGCTCGGCGTTGGCCCGGGCGGTCTCGGTGGGCAGTTCGAGCAGCAGGTCGGCGAACGACTCCGTCCGGCCCAGCATCGCCAGCAGCAGTCGCAGCCGCACCATCGCCCCGGCTGCCGCGGGCAGGTAGCCGACCCGGAGGCCGGTGATCAGGTCCATCAGCCGGGCCGCGCGCTCCGGCAACGCCATCAGTTGCTGCCACGAGATCGTGGTCAGCTCGATGGCGGCCAGCGCCGCGGCGCCGTCGAGGTAGCGGCGGAAGCGCTTGTCGGAGCGCCATTCGCGGGGGTCGCGACCCATTCGGGCGAGGCTGCGCAGCAGGCGCCGCGGCGTCC
>CALMIQ010000518.1 GCA_937863965.1 uncultured Micropruina sp. | reverse complement strand
TGCTGCAGCGGATACTCGTTGCCGGCGCTGGCCCGCCAGCCGCCGCCGATCGCGAACGCGGACGCCTTGGCGGCCGTCGTCCCGACGTCGAGTCCGATGACCACCCGCGCATCCTGCGGCGCCTGCGTCATGTCTCAGCCCTCCATTCGCTTCGCCAGGGCCAGGATGCTGGCCCGGGAGTCCCGGTCGGTGATCTCCAGGAAGTCGCACACGTTGCCCACCGCATCCGCCAGGCCGCCCTCGGCCAACGGGAGGATCTTGTCGGCCCGCGCGTCGTTGAGCGGTGCGCCCCGCCCGCGCAGGTGCAGCGTCCACGCCGCCACGGCCCGCTCCGCCCCCAGCGGGCTGTTGCCGGCGGCACGGTCGGCCACCAGCGCGGGCACGATCCGGACCGGGATCTTCTGCGACCCGTCGGCGGCGATCCGGCTCAGCTGGTCGCGCATCCGCGGATTGGAGAACCGCTCCAGCAGGGCGGCCCGGTAGTCGCGAACCACGTCCTCGGCGAGCGGCAGTTGGCGTTGCGCCACGTCCCACCACTCCTCCACCCAGCCCCTCACGATCGGGTCGGCGATCGCCTCCGCGACGGTGCCGTGGCCCTGGATGGTGGCGGCGTAGGCCATCAGCGAGTGCGCACCGTTCAGCAGCCACAGCTTGCGCAGCTCGTGCGGGACGACGTCGTCGACGAACTCGGCACCCGCGGTCTCCCAGGCCGGACGCGGCCCCTTGAACGCACCCTCCAGCACCCACTCGCTGAACGGCTCGGTCGCCAGGGCGGCCTGGTCGTCGACGGCCCACTCGTCCTGTACCGCCTGCCGGACGGCGTCCGTGGCGCGCGGGGTGATCCGGTCGACCATGGTGGTGATGAAGCCGACCTCGCTCTCCAGGTACCCGATCAGGTCGGGCGCGGCCCGGCGGGCGAAGTCGCCCAGCACCACCGACAGCATCGTGCCGTTGTCGGGCAGGTTGTCGCAGCACACCAGCGTGATCGGGCCGGCGTCGGCGCGGCGGCGCTCGATCAGCCCGGCGATCAGCTTGCCCGGACCGGTGCGCACGACGGCCAGGTTGCCCGCCTCGACGGCGGCGACGTCGGCCTCCACATCGGGGTCGTCCACGTCGAGCCGGCCCAGGTCGTCGCGCCGGTACCCGGCCTCGGTGATCGTCATGGTGACCACGCTCACCCGCGGATCGGCGAAGTAGGCCAGCAGCGCGTCGGAATCGGTTCCGCTGTGGGTGGCCACGATGGAGCCGATCACCCGATATTCGTTGCGCTCCGGACCCACGCTGACCAGGGTGTACAGGTTCTCCTGCCGGGCCAGTTCCGAGCCGATGCCGCTGGAGCGTCCGGAGAAGGCGGCGATCCCCCACTGGTCGGCGTCCGCGGCCCGGTCGGTGTACCAGGCCTGGTGTGCGCGGAAGAAGTTGCCCAATCCGAGATGCACGATGCGCACCGGCGGCGCCGGGCGTCCGTCCTGGGCGCGGGAGAGTCGACGGGCCACGATGCCTGCCTTTCTGGAACTCGACGCGCCGAGCCTAGTGGAACCCCGGCCGTGGGGACGGGATGGACGACACACCGCAGCTTCGGCGTCACGCCAGCGAGACGCCAGCCACGTCGCGCACCACAACCCGGCGCGGTGGTGGAATGATCGGCGATGACACATTCCCCACTAGTGAGGCAGCAATGAGTGACAAGACGGGCACCGCGCAGATCGGCGTGGTCGGCATGGCGGTGATGGGTTCCAACCTGGCACGCAACTTCGCGAGCAAGGGTTTCCGGACCGCCATCTACAACCGCACCTATGCCAAGACCGAGGCCGTGGTGGCGGCGCATCCGGAGGCGGATTTCATCGCCTCGGAGACCGTCGAGGAGTTCGTGGATTCGCTGGAGAAGCCGCGTCGCATCCTGATCATGGTCAAGGCCGGCCCGGCGACGGACGCCACCATCGACTCGCTGCTGCCCTACCTCGACCAGGGCGACATCATCGTCGACGGCGGCAACACCCACTTCCCCGATACCCGGCGCCGTGAGAAGCGGATCGCCGAGCTGGGCTTCAACTTCATCGGCTGCGGGATCTCCGGCGGTGAGACCGGCGCCCTGCTCGGCCCCGCGATGATGCCGGGCGGCCCGAAGGACTCCTACGCCCACATCGGCCCGATCCTGGAGAAGATCTCGGCCCAGTACGACGGCGAGCCGTGTTGCACCTGGATCGGCCAGGACGGCGCCGGCCACTTCGTGAAGATGATCCACAACGGCATCGAGTACGCCGACATGCAGTTCATCGGTGAGGCCTATGACCTGCTCAAGGGCGCCGGACTGTCCGCAGCCGAGGCCGCCGACGTCTTCGCCCAGTGGAACACCGGCGACCTCGACTCGTACCTGATCGAGATCACCGCCGAGGTGCTGCGCCAGGTGGACGCCGCGACCGGCCAGCCGCTGGTCGACGTGATCGTGGACGCCGCCGGCATGAAGGGCACCGGCACCTGGACGGTGCAGGCGTCGCTCGACCTCGGTGTCCCTGCCGCCGCCATCGCCGAGGCGGTGTTCGCTCGGGCGGCCTCCAGCAGCGCGTCGCTGCGGGCGGCCGCGCGCGCCGCCCTGGAAGGCCCGGACGGCGTCATCGAGACCTCCGACCGCGAGGCGTTCATCGCCGACGTCCGGCAGGCGCTGTGGTGCGCCAAGGTGATCGCCTACGCGCAGGGCCTGCACCTGATCAAGGTCGGCGGCGAGGAATACGGCTGGGACATCGATGTCGCGGCCTGCGCCCGGATCTGGCGGGCCGGCTGCATCATCCGGGCCAAGCTGCTCGACCGGATCTCGAACGAGTACGCCGCCGGCAACCTGGAGACCCTGCTGGAGGCGCCGTCGATCAGCGCCGAACTGGGTGCCAGCAACGCCGCCTGGCGCCGGGTCGTCGCCCGGGCGTCCGAGGCCGGCATCCCGATCCCCGGGTTCAGTTCGGCCCTGTCGTACTACGACCTGGTGCGGGCCGACCGCACCAACGCCGCGCTCACCCAGGGGTTGCGCGACTTCTTCGGTTCGCACACCTACCGCCGGATCGACAAGGAAGGCACCTTCCACACGCTCTGGTCGGGCGATCGCTCCGAGGTCGAGGCCGAGGACACCCACTGAGCAAGCCGACCCACCGCTGATCGAGCTCGTCGAGATCCCACCTGATCTCGACGAGCTCGATTCGACGGCTGCGCTCAGACGGACGGAGATCCCGGGTCGAGCCCGGGATGACGGGGGTTGCGCAGTCCCGCGCAC
>CALMIQ010000517.1 GCA_937863965.1 uncultured Micropruina sp. | reverse complement strand
TGCGGCCCGCGATCCTGTACGGCATCGACACCCGGTCGATGGCCGAGGTGGACGAGATCACCGAGCGCTACGGAGAGGACCGGATCGTCGAGGTCGCCGGCAACCCGCTGAACGCCCAGTCGATCGGGGGCCGGATGCTGTGGCTGCAGCGGCACGAGCCGGAGGTCTGGGAGCGCACCCGGTACTGGTTCATGGCCAGCAGCTACCTCGGTTTCCGGCTGACCGGCGGCTACTGCCTCGACCACATCTCGGCCTCGTACTCCGAGCCCCTCTACGACGTGGCGAGGGGCGCCTGGGTGGACGAGTGGTGCGCCGAGCTGGCACCCGGTCTGGCGATGCCCGAACTGGTGTGGCCGGGCCAGGTGATCGGCACCGTGACCCCCACGGCGGCCTCGGCCACCGGCCTGCCGGTCGGCGTGCCGGTGATCGGCGGCAGCATCGACTCCTTCGCCGACTCGATGAGCGTCGGCGTCCGGCGTCCGGGCGACGCGGTGGTCATCTACGGCTCGACGATGTCGATCATCCAGGTGACCGACGCCTTCCGGCCGAGCCGGCCGCTCTGGAGCAACGCGCACCTGTTGCCCGGGACGTTCAACCTGGCCAGCGGCATGGCGACCAGCGGCTCCCTGACCAAGTGGCTGCGCGATCTGCTCGGCGGTGGGTTCGACTTCGGCCGGCTCACCGATGAGGCGCGGGCGGTGCCGGCCGGGGCGCACGGCCTGGTCGCGCTGCCGTACTTCGCCGGCGAGCGTTCCCCGCTGCTCGACCCCGACGCCCGCGGGGTGATCCTGGGACTGACGCTGAACCACGGCCGCGGCCATCTCTACCGGGCGCTGCTCGAGGCGACCGCGTACGGGGCCCGTCACGTGCTCGAGGCGATGCACGAGGCCGGCGCCTCCACCGATCGGTCGTTCGCCGTCGGCGGCGGCACCACCGGGGGGCTCTGGCCGCAGATCATCTCCGATGTGACCGGCCTGCGCCAGGAGATCACCGAGCAGTCCGTCGGGGCCTGCTACGGCGACGCGATGCTGGCCGGCGTCGGTGCCGGGCTGGTCAGCGAGGACGCCCAATGGTCGGCCCGCACCGGGTTCGTCGAGCCGAACCCGGCCGCCCAGGAGGCCTATGAGTTCTACTACTCCGCCTATCGCGAACTGCATCGATCCACGGTGAACCTGCAGCACGCGATGGCCGAACGGCAGCGCTCCTGACGGCGTCCGTGGGCCGCCGACCGGGTACCGGGTGAACAGATGAGTGCCAAACCGCCCATCTCGCGCACGGGCGTGCCGGTCTGTGGCTCTGCGAGCGCCGTCGGACTAGGGTTTTCAGATCACTATGCGCGGGGCCCACGAGAGCAGTGACGCAGGGGCCCCGGGCAGAACACTGAGGAGACATATATGTCGACCACGACCGCGCCGAAGACCTCGGCGCGCACTCACGTACAGAAGTTCGGGACGTTCCTGTCCAACATGGTGATGCCCAACATCGGCGCCTTCATTGCCTGGGGTTTCATCACCGCCATCTTCATCAAGGCCGGCTGGATCAACCTGGCCGCCGGCGGCACTCTCTCCAATGACAGCTGGGTCGCCAAGATCGGCGGCTGGGGCGTGAACGCCGACAGCTGTGCGGCCGCGATCATGCTGCCTGACGGCACCGAGCAGGCACTCGCCGAGGGCCTGCAGCACTGTTCCGCCTACGGCGGCATGGTGGGCCCGATGATCACCTACCTGCTGCCCCTGCTGATCGCCTACACCGGCGGCAAGATGGTCTACGACGTCCGGGGTGGCGTCGTCGGCGCGATCGCCTGCATGGGTGTCATCAGCGGCACCTCGATCCCGATGTTCATGGGCGCCATGATCATGGGCCCGCTGGGCGGCTGGACGATGAAGAAGATCGACGCCATCTGGGACGGCAAGATCCGGCCCGGCTTCGAGATGCTGGTGAACAACTTCTCGGCCGGCATCTGGGGCATGATCCTGGCCATCTTCGGGTTCTTCGTCATGGGCCCGATCGTCAGCGCCTTCAGCACCGTGCTCGGTGCCGGTGTGGGCTGGCTGGTGGACTTCCACCTGCTGCCGCTCACGTCGATCATGATCGAGCCGGCCAAGATCCTGTTCCTGAACAACGCGATCAACCACGGCATCCTGACCCCGCTCGGTCTGGCCCAGGCGGCCGAGACCGGCAAGTCGATCCTGTTCCTGCTCGAGGCCAACCCCGGCCCGGGCCTCGGCCTGTTGCTGGCCTACTCGGTCTTCGGGCGGGGCTCGGCCAAGGGGTCGGCGCCGGGCGCCGCGATCATCCACTTCTTCGGTGGCATCCATGAGATCTACTTCCCCTACGTGCTGATGCGTCCCGTGCTGGTGGTCGCCATGATCGGCGGCGGCGCCACCGGTGTCGCGGTGAATCAGCTGTTCAACGTCGGCCTGCGGGCCCCGGCCGCGCCGGGTTCGATCATCGCCGTCTATGCCCAGACGGCGACCGACAGCTACCTGGGGGTGACCCTGGCCGTGCTGGCCGCCGCGACGGTCACCTTCCTCATCGCCGCGGTGATCCTGCGAGCCGCCAAGGACAACGGCGAGGACGATCTGGCGGCCGCGACGGCGTCCATGGAGCAGATGAAGGGCAAGAAGTCCTCGATCTCGTCGCAGCTGGTCGGCGGCGGCGACTCGCTGGCCGGTGCCGCCGCGCACGGACCGATCAAGAACATCGTGTTCGCCTGCGACGCGGGCATGGGTTCGTCGGCGATGGGTGCCTCGGTGCTGCGCCGGAAGATCCAGTCGGCCGGATTCGGCGACGTCACCGTGGTGAACAAGGCGATCGCGAACCTCACCGACACGTTCGACCTGGTGGTCAGCCATCAGGACCTCACCGAGCGGGCCAAGCAGGGCACTCCGTCGGCGATTCATGTGTCGGTGGACAACTTCATGGCCAGCCCGAAGTACGACGAGGTCGTCGATCTGCTGCGGGAGACCAACAGCGACGCCCCGGCGCCCGCTGACCCGCCGCCGGCCCCGGTGTCCGCGGCGGCACCGGTCGTCGCGGCGGCTCCGGCGGCGTCCGGTGACGATGACGGCGTGCTGAAGCTGTCGTCGATCGTCCTCGCGGGCACCGCGACCGACCGGGACGGCGCCATCACCGAGGCCGGCAACCTGCTGGTGGCCACCGGCAACGTGGACGCCGGCTACGTGGCGTCCATGCACGAGCGGGAGACGTCGGTGTCCACCTACATGGGCAACCTGCTGGCCATTCCGCACGGCACCAACGA
>CALMIQ010000516.1 GCA_937863965.1 uncultured Micropruina sp. | reverse complement strand
ACTGTCCGGCGGTGCGGTGATGCTCGCCGAGTACGCCCCCACCAAGCGGCGCGGGTTGGTGGCGTCCCTGATCGGCGTGGGCTCCAACAGCGGCACGCTGCTCGCCTCCTCGGTGTGGCTGCTGGTGCTGATGCTGCCCCGCGAGGACGTGCTGGCCTGGGGCTGGCGGATCCCGTTCCTGGCGTCGGTGCTGGTCGCCGCGTTCGCCCTGCTGTTGCGGCGGACGATGGACGAGAGCCCGGTGTTCCGCGCGTTCCAGGAGACCAAGGCCGCCGAACTGGAGTCGCTGGACGACGCCAGGTCGGCAGGACGCACCGCCCGATCCGGCGGCTGGAAGGCGTTCTTCATCATGCTCGGCCTGCGGATCGGCGAGAACGGGCCCTCCTATATCGCCCAGGGCTTCCTGATCGGCTACGTCGTCAACGCCCTGGCGGTGGAGCGGACCGTTCCGACCTCGGCGGTGCTGGTCGCGTCCGTCCTCGGTTTCGCGGTCATCCCGTTCTCGGGCTGGCTCTCCGCCGGTTCGGTCGCCGGATCGTCTACCGGGTGTTCTGCCTGCTGCTGGTGCTGTACGGCATCCCCGCCTTCGCCCTGCTGCAGTCCGGCGACCCGTTCGTGGTGGGCGCCGTCATCGTGGTAGGCATGTGTCTGGGATCGCTGGGCATCTTCGGCGTCCAGGCCGCCTACGGCGTGGAGCTGTTCGGCGTCGAGCACCGCTACTCGAAGATGGCGGTGGCCAAGGAACTAGGGTCGATCCTGTCCGGGGGAACGGCCCCGATGATCGCCTCCGCCGTGCTGGCGGCGACCGGTTCGTGGATCCCGCTGGCGATCTACTTCGTCACCATGGCGGGCATCGGCCTGGTCACCACCTTCGTCGCCCCGGAGACGCGCGGCCGCGACCTGACCCTGCTGGAAGACGCCGTCTGAGATCGGAACGGAGAACGATGGGCAAACGGCCTACGCAAGGCGAGGTGGCCCGGGTCGCCGGGGTGTCGACGGCCGTGGTGAGCTACGTGCTCAACAACGGGCCGCGGCCGGTTTCCGAGGACGCCCGCCGCCGCGTGCTGGCCGCGATGGCACAGACCGGCTACCGGCCGAACAGCATCGCCCGGGCCCTGGCCCACGGGCAGAGTTCGGTGTTCGGGCTGGTGGTGCCCGACCTGGCCAATCCCTTCCTGGCCCAGCTGGCCCAGGGGCTGGAACGGGCGTTCTCCGCCCGCGGATACTCGCTGCTGATCGCCGACTCGGGCGACGACGCCGACCGCGAGGCCGGCGTCCTCGAGACGCTGATGAGCCAGCAGGTCGCCGGGCTGGTCTGGTACGGCGTCGACCAGCCCCTCCCGCTGCACATCGTCGAGTCCACCGCGCTTCCGGTGGTGCTGCTGAACGCGCCGAGCGGGTCGGAGATCGCTCCGCGGGAGGGGCGCTTCATCAGCGTGAACACCGACGAGCGCGGGCACGCCCAGCTGGCGACCACCCATCTGATCGAACACGGACGCACCCGGATCGCCCACCTCGGCGGCCCGGCCGAACGCCTGAACGCCCGCGAGCGGGCCCGGGGTTGGACGGACGCGCTGCGCCCGGCCGGATTGGCGCCGGCCGGCCGGTGCGCGGCGCCGTTCACCCGCGAGGGCGGCCACGACGCCGTGCCCGCCCTGCTCGCACTCGACCCGGACGCGGTGCTGGCCTCCAACGAGATGCAGGCGATCGGCCTGCTCGCCGGCCTGCACCGGGCCGGCGTCCGGGTGCCCGACGACATCGCGGTGGTCGGGCTGAACGGCACCGCGAGCGCGCGGTTCACCGTGCCGGCGCTGACCGCGGTGCACCTGTCGATCGAACGACTCGCCACCGACATCGCCGACGCGCTCGCCCCGGGCTCGACACGGACCGCGATCGAAACCGACGCGCGGGTCGTGCTCGGGGAGAGCTGCGGGTGCCCGCCGGGTGGGGAGGGCCACCAGCCATGAAGCTGATCATCGACTGCGATCCCGGCAACGGCATCCCCGGCGCCAACGTGGACGACGCGATCGCGCTCGCCTACGCCGTGCGGCAACCCGCCTTCGACGTCCGGGCCATCTGGACGGTCTTCGGCAACACCTCCGCCACCGAGGGCAGGGCGGCGGCGGAAGCACTGCTGGCCTCGCTCGGCACGGAGCTGCCGGTCCGCCGCGGGGCGGAGGAGCCGCTGGCGGGACGCCGCGCCCACTGGCGTTCGATCCTGGACGCCCCGAGCCAGGATCCCGCGGTGTACCGGCTCTGGGGACCGCAGGCCCCGCGACGCGACGGCGCGGCGAGGCTCGGCGCGGATCCGTTGCCGGCCCTGATCGAAGACCTGGAGGACGCCGGCGAGGACGTCGTCCTGGCCTGCCTGGGCCCGCTGACCAACGTCGCCCGGCTGGTCCGCGAGGCGCCCGAGTCGCTGGCGGGCGTCCGGGCGATCCACCTGATGGGCGGTTGTCTCGGTGCGGGGCAGTTGGTCGACACCAACTTCGCGGTCGATCCGGCGGCGGCCCGGGTGGTGCTGGGGGCCGGCATCCCGCTGACCATCGTGCCGCTCGACGTCACCCGCACCACCGAGCTGTCCCCGGCCCGGTGGCGCGCCGTCCGTGAACTCGGCCACCCCGACCTGGACGCCGTCGCGACCTGGCTGGAGCCCTGGCTCGCGCACAGCGACCGGACGCGTCCGGTGAATGGCATGTGGCTGCACGATCTGGTGGTGCTCGCGGAACTCGCCCACCCCGGCCTGGTGACCCGCGAGCGTGCCCGGGTGGCCGTCCTGGGCGACCCGGCCGGCAAGCTGGTTCTCGATCCGGGCGGCGTCGCGGTCGACCTGGTCACCGGCGTGGACAACGACGCCCTGATCGCGGCCTGGGTGGAGGCGATCCTGACCCACGACCATCGCCGGCGGCCCACAGACGTGCCGCCCGGCCTGACCCTGCGGCGGTAGACGCCGGTGGCCACGGCACGGCCGACGAGGAGGATGTCCAGGCGCCAGGCGGTGGCCACCCAGGCGCCGGCACCGACCGGCTGCTGCGCGAACAGCGTGCGGAGCGCGTCGGCGTCACCGAGGCGATGGACGGCCGGGCCGGCCAGCGGCGCGCCTGGGCGGGGGGCGGGGCCGGGCGGTGCCGGGGTCCGGTGCCCGGGTCCGGGCGGTGCCGGGGTCGGGGTGGCGGTCAGCGCACCAGCAGGCTGACCGCGTGGATGGCCAGGCCGGCCAGGCAGCCGACCACGGTGCCGTTGATCCTGATGAACTGCAGGT
>CALMIQ010000515.1 GCA_937863965.1 uncultured Micropruina sp. | reverse complement strand
GGCTGGTACGGCTCGATGATGTTGTCGGTTGGGCCACCGGGCTCCGCGCCGCCCTGGACGATGTTCGGCAGGGTGGTGGTGACAGGGGCGGCGGTCACCGGGCGCTTCCGGAGCCGTCGTTCGACCGCGCCGGCGAGCTTGGTCATCGCGTAGTTGAGCGCGATGAACAGAACGGCTGCGACGATGTAGGCGGGCACGGTGTTGGCATAGGCGGAACCCAGGGTCTTCGACCAGGTGAGCAGCTCCATGTAGGTGATGCCGTAGCCGAGTGCGGAGTCCTTGATCACCACGACCAGCTGACCCATCAGCGCTGGGAGCATCGCCACCAACGCCTGCGGCAACTGGATCGCGCGCAGGGTCTGGGATGGGGTCAGGCCGATCGACAGGCCTGCCTCCGACTGGCCCTTCGGCAGGGAATGGACGCCGGATCGGACGAGTTCGGCGATCACCGAACCGTTGTAGAGGGTGAGCGCGGTCACCACGGCCATCAGCGGGTTCAGCGAGGCGAGGAAGACCCCGTTGCGCGAGTAGACGTTGAAGGCGAAGTACATCATCAGCAGCACCGGGACGGCGCGGAAGAACTCCACGACGATGCCGCAGGCGATGCGGATCCAACGCGTGTGTGCGAGGCGTCCGATGCCGAAGAGCAGGCCGAAGACTCCGGCGAGAACCACGGAGATGACCGACGCGGTCAGGGTGCCGATCAGGCCCGGAACCAGGTAGGTCGACCAGGCCGTCCCGGTCAAGAACGGCGTCCACATGTGCGGCAGCAACTGCTGGGCCTCGCCCAGCTTGGCAATCACCAGGTACAGAATGCCCAGTAGAACCAGGGTGCCGACCACGGTCAGAATGTTGTGCCGCAACCGCGCCTTCGGCCCGGGGGCGTCGAACAGGACGTTCTGGGCGCTCATCGCTTCACCGCCAGCTTGCGCGACAGGCTGGTGAACAGCACGCCCAACGGCAGCGTGAGGATCACGAAGCCCAGGGCAAAGAGGAAGAACACGCCGACCGTGCCAGTCTCATTCTCGATGATCACGGCCATCAACCCGGCCGCATCGGAGGCGCCGATCACGGCTGCGACCGTGGTGTTCTTGATCAGCGCGATGAGCGTGGAGCCGAGTGGGGCGATGGCTCCACGGAACGCCTGGGGCAGCAGCACCTCGGTCAGCGACTGGTTGAAGGTCAACCCGATCGACCGGGCCGCTTCTGCCTGCCCTGCGGGAATCGTGTTGACGCCGCTGCGCAGCGCCTCGCAGACGAACGCGGCGTGATAGACGCTGAGCACGATGATCGCCCAATAGAACAGGTTGGTCTCCACGCTCTGTGCTATCGACAGGCCCAGCACGTAACTGGCGCCGAGGATGCTGAACACCATCAGCAGGGTGAGCGGCGTGTTGCGAAAGGTGTTGACGTAGGCGGTGCCCATTAGGCGCAGCACCGGCACCGGTGAAACCCTCAGGATGGCGATCACCGTGCCGACCAGCAGGGCGCCGAGGGCGGACCAGAACGACAGCTGGATGGTCAGCCAGAAGGCCCCGAGGAAGTCGTACCGGGCAAGGATGTCACCCATGGCGTCCCCTCTCTATATGAGTGGAGGGTGCCGTCCTGGCTGGGACGACACCCTCCATCGGATGGCTCAGGAGCAGGCGGCCGGCGTCGGCGGGTTGCCCGGACCGGGCTTGTAGTTGGCGGCACCGAGGTTGTTGTCGACGGCCTTCTGCCAGGAACCGTCTTCGATCATCGCCTTGATCGCATCGGTCACCTTGGTGCAGAGGTCGGTGTTGCCCTTCTTCAGCCCGACACCGTAGTTCTCGGTGCTGAACGGCTTGCCGACGACCCTCAGCTTGCCGGCGTACTGCGCCTGGGCGGCGTAGCCGGCGAGGATGGTGTCGTCGGTGGTCAGGGCGTCGACGCCCTTCGCGACCAGGGCGGCGACGCACTCGGAGTAGGTGCCGAAGTTCTGCAGGTTGACGCCGGGGACCTCCTTCTGCACGTTCTGTGCCGAGGTCGAACCGGTGACCGAACAGAGCTTCTTGCCGGCCAGCGAATCCGGACCGGTGATCGAGTTGTCGTCGGCGCGGACCAGCAGATCCTGGCCGGCGATGAAGTACGGTCCGGCGAAGGAGACCTTCTCCTTGCGGGCGTCGGTGATCGAGTAGGTGGCGACGACGAGGTCGACCTGGTTGGTCTCGATCAGCGTCTCGCGCTGGGCGGACGGAGCCTGAATCCAGTTGATCTTGTCGGGGGTCGTGCCCAGCTTGCCGGCGATGTAGGTGGCGACGTCGACGTCGAGGCCGGTGTATTTGCCGCCCTCGTTCAGGCCCAGACCGGGCTGGTCGAATTTGATGCCGATCTTCAGGGCGGTCAGGTCCGTGCCGCCGGCGCCACCTCCGCAGGCGGACAGTGTCAGCGCGAGAGCGGCAGCTGCGACGACCGCGCCGATCTTCTTCAAAGACCCGATCTTCTTCAAAGGCATGGGACGAGCTCCTTGCTTGTCGGTTTCTGTTACTCGGTCAGTGGGTCAGGATCTTGGACAGGAAGTCCTTCGCCCGGGCGGACTGAGGGTTTGAGAAGAACTCGTGCGGGGTGTTGGACTCCACGATCTCGCCGTCCGCCAGGAAGACCACCTTGTCGGCGGCTTTCCGGGCGAAGCCCATCTCGTGGGTGACCACGATCATCGTCATGCCCTCCTTGGCGAGCTGGACCATGACGTCCAGCACCTCGTTGACCATCTCGGGATCGAGGGCTGAGGTCGGTTCGTCGAAGAGCATCACCTTGGGGTTCATCGCCAGGGAACGCGCGATCGCCACCCGCTGCTGCTGGCCGCCGGACAGCTGCGCGGGGTATTTCTGCGCTTGTGCCTCGACCCCCACGCGCTTGAGCAACTCCATGGCGCGCTTCTCGGCCTCGGCCTTCGGCGTCTTGCGCACCTTGATCGGGCCGAGCGTGAGGTTCTCGAGGATGGTCTTGTGGGCGAACAGGTTGAAGGACTGGAACACCATGCCCACGTCGGCGCGCAGGTTGGCGAGTTCCTTGCCCTCGTCGGGGAGCTTCTTGCCGTCGATGGTGATCGAGCCCGACTCGTAGGCCTCGAGTCGGTTGATCGTCCGGCACAACGTCGACTTGCCCGACCCCGAGGGGCCGATCAGGATGACGACTTCGCCCTTGTCGATGGACAGGTTGATGTCCTTGAGCACGTGCAGATCACCGAAGTGCTTGTTGACGCCTTCGATCACGACGAGCGGCTCTGGCATGCGGGAACGCTAGCCGTCGCCCACTTGCGGTGACAAGCAATTTCGGTCGCCGTGATGGGGATTGTCACCATTTCGAAACCGAACGGCGCTGATGAGCGGCGAGATCTCAGTCGATCGGCGGACGCCCGCCGGACGCGGCGTCCGGCTCAGTCGCGGAGGTGGCCGGCCAGATCGGCCGCGGCCGAGGTGATCCGCTGCATCTCCTGGCCGCCGTCGCAGGTGATCAGCGCGACCACCACCGGCGGACCCCAGGCCAACACCCGAACGGTGCCGCCGCTGGCCCGCCAGCGCAGGACGGCCGCCAGATCGTCCGAGGGCTGGTTCGGTGCGCTTCTCACGAGATCATCATGCCCCTGGCACGCTTGAGGCATGAATGCGCAACGAGACCTCGGGCAGTCGATGCTGCAGATCGTCTTCAGCTTCTTTCTCGGACTGGTGGTGACCGCCTTCATCGGTATCGGCGTCAACACCTTCTACCCCGAGCCCGACTATTCATTGGGTTCGGAGAGCTCCTGGAACACCTACCGGTTGACCACCTCGATCATCCTGCTGGTCTGCGCGACCCTGGTGATGCTGCTGTCCATCGCGGTGTCGAACACGGGTCCGGTGCTGGCCAACGGTGCCCTGCTGGGCGGGGTGTTCACGATGATCTACGCAGTCGGCATCGGCATCTCCGCCGGCCAGCAATGGCCCCGGTTCGCCGTAATGACGGTCGCCCTGCTGGTCACCGTCGGCGTCGGCTGGTGGAAGTTCAGTCGCGGACGCAGGGCCGCCGCGGCGGCGTCCGGCACCGGCGGGGGAGCGCTCACCGGCGAGGCGGAGGCCCGGCTGGCCGCCGTCGAGAACAAGCTGGACGCCCTCGGCCGCGCCCTGCGCGACTGACCCGGGGACGGTTCTTTTTCGTTCGAAACTCGCACGTCCGGGGACGGTTCTTCACGACCTCAGCCGGGGGACGGTTCTTCGCGCGGTCCGAGCGGAGCTGATCCGGGGACGGTTCTTCACGTTCGAGATTCGCACGTCGGGGACGGTTCCACACGACCTGATCCGGGGACGGTTCGTGTTCGAAGTTCGCACCTGAGGAGCCATCCCCGGGATTCGCGGACCCAGGGGACGGTTCCCGCACCGTTCAAGAACCGTCCCCGGGATTCGAGATTCGCACGTGAAAGAACCGTCCCCGGCGTCCGCCTCCCCGGTGTCCGTGGTGGCACGATGACCGGGTGAGTGCGCAGCAGCCGGGCCGGACGCTCGTCGTCCGGGTGCTGGCGGCCGTCCTGATCGCACTGGTGCCGGTGATCGTGCTGTCGCTGTCGACCTGGAGCGCCGCCACCGGACTGCTGGTGCTGGGCATCATCCCGACGCTGAGCGCCGCGGCGGGTGGTCCGCGCGCGATGGCGGTCGCCGCGTCCGGCAGCGTCGCCACCGCGCTGGTCGCCGTCCTGGTGGCGAATACCGGACCGCTGACGCCCTGGCTGGGTACCGCCCTGGTGGTGGTGCTCTCGCTCGCCACCGGCGCGCTGGCGGTGCGCGGCCTGCATCCGGTCGGCGCCGCGACGATCTCATTCGCCGCCTACGTGCTGGTCGACCCGTCGTCCGCGATCGATGTGCTCGACGCCTCGCTGCCGGCCTGGGGCTCGGCCGGGCTGGTCGCCGGCGGCGTCCTGCTCGGCTGCCTGTGGGCGATCGCAGCGGTCGCCCTGCTCCTGCGCGGTGTGCGTCTGCCCACGCCGGCCGTCACCGCCACGCTGCCCTACGGCGTCCTGTTGGCCGTGTTGTGCGGGCTGTTCACCCTGGTCTGTGTGCTCTGGTTCACCGGCACCAACGCCTGGTGGGCGGTGATGACCGTGGCCGTCATCCTGCAACCCACGCAGGGCGAGACCCGCACCAAGCTGCGCGGCCGGATCGCCGGCACCGTGGCGGGCTGCACCGCGGCCGCCCTGGTGGTGCTGCTGCTGCCGTCGGTGTTCGTCAGCGTGCTGCTCGGCGTGCTGGCCTCGCTGGCGTCGGTGGTCCTGCTGCTCAGCGGCGCCGCCTACTGGAAGTACTCGCTGGCTGTGACGGTGACGGTGATGCTGCTCACCTTCGAGCACGACGAGGTCTTCGCCGGCGACGTGCAGCGCATCATCGTGACCCTGATCGCGGCGGCCGTCACCGCGGCGGCGGTCTGGCTCGCAACCGCGTCTGGCAAGCTGCGGACATGACCGCCACCACCGCCATCGCGGCCCGCATCCACCCCGAGCTACGTGCCCTGCGCCGCGCGATCCATGCCGACCCCGAGCTGGGCAACGACAATCCACGCACCCAGGCGCGCATCCTGGCCGCCCTGGCCGGGCTCGACCTGGAGATCACCACCGGGACGGCGCTGACCAGCGTCGTCGCGGTGCTGCGCGGCGGCGCTGAGACCACCGGGACGCGGCCGGTGGTGCTGCTGCGCGGCGACATGGACGGACTCCCGGTGGTCGAGGCCACCGGTCAGGCGTTCGCGTCCGGCAACGGCGCGATGCACGCCTGCGGGCACGATCTGCACGTGGCCGGGCTGGTCGGCGCCGCGACGATCCTGCACGAACTGCGGGACCAGCTGCCCGGCGACGTGGTGTTCATGTTCCAGCCCGGCGAGGAGGGTCCGGGTGGGGCCGGCCCGATGATCGCCGAGGGCGTTCTGGACGCCGCCGGACGCCGCGCCGACGCCGCCTATGGGCTGCACGTGGTGGCGGCGCAGATTCCGCTCGGGGTGTGGGCGGGGCGTCCGGGGGTGCTGATGGCCGCCGCCGACCAGTGCCACGTCACCGTCCGCGGACGCGGCGGGCACGGCTCCCAGCCGCAGAACGGGCTGGACCCGGTGCCGGTCGCCTGTGAGATCGCGATCGCCCTGCAGACCATGGTGACCAGGCAGTTCAATGCCTTCGACCCGGTCGTGGTCACCGTCGGACGGATCGCCGCCGGCAGCAAGGAGAACATCATTCCCGATGACGCCCGGCTCGACATGACCATCCGCACGTTCTCGACCGAGAACCACGAGCGGATGCCCGAGCGGATCGGACGTCTGGCCCGCGGGATCGCCGAGGCCCACGGCCTGAGCGCCGAGGTCAACTACGTGCGGGGCTACCCGGTGACCGTCAACGACGCGGTCGAGTACGGCCTGCTGTCCGGCACCGTCGTCGACCTTTTCGGCGCCGACCGCTACGTCGAGGACCCGACCCCGAAGGCAGGCGCCGAGGACTTCAGCCTGGTCGCCGAGCAGGTGCCCAGCGGCTTCATCTTCGTCTCGGCCTACCCCGGTGAGGACTGGGCGACCGCGCCGACCAACCACTCGCCGCAGGCCCTGTTCGACGACGACGTGCTCGCCGATTGCGCCGCCCTGCTGGCCGAGGTCGCCCTGCGCCGGTTGCAGCGGGGCTGACCCCCCCCCGGCTGCGGCGGGGCCGACCCCGCCGCGCCTAGGACTCGGCGGCCGGCCACACCCCCGAGCTGCCGCGCCGGTGCGAGCCGACCAGGTGGGTGTCGATGATGCCGATCGCCTCCATCAGTGCGTACATCGTGGTCGGCCCGACGAAGGCGAATCCACGCTTCTTCAGCGCCTTGCTGAGCGCGATCGACTCCGCCGAGGTGGACGCCAAGTCGCCGTAATCGCGTGGGGCGGGCGTGGTCGCCGGCCGGAAGCTCCACACGAAGTCGGCCAGCCCGCCGTCGCCCCGCAGGCGCACGGTGGCGCCGGCGTTGACGATGGTGGCGGCGATCTTGGCCCGGTTCCGGACGATCCCGGCGTCGGCGAGCAGGCGCTCGGTGTCGGAGGCGTCGAAGGCCGCGACGGCGTCCGGGTCGAAACCGGCGAAGGCGGCCCGGAAGTTCTCCCGTTTGCGCAGGATCGTTGCCCAGGACAACCCGGACTGGAAGGCCTCCAGGCTGAGCCGCTCGAACACGCCCCGCTCGTCGGTGACCGGCATGCCCCATTCGGTGTCGTAGTAGTCGCGCAGCAGCGGGTCGCCCGCCGCCCAGGCCGGCCGGGCCAGGCCGTCCTCGCCGATGATCAGATCTGACATGCCACGACCGTAGAGGTCGGCGCCGACAGAAACCTCTC
>CALMIQ010000514.1 GCA_937863965.1 uncultured Micropruina sp. | reverse complement strand
GCGCCGACCAGCTGCGCGCCGACCTGGTCGAGCGTCGCCTGCTCTGAGCACCCGCCCGCGGCCGGCCGACGCTGGGCGGGTTGCGGCCATCTGCCGGCACTGGAGCGGTCGTACAGCGCTCGCGATCGGCTCGGTCGGGCCGGGGCGACGTTGCGCGGTGTCGCGCTCAACCGGACGGCGGGCGTCCGTTCAGGGGCGCAGCGGGCGCCCGGCGCGGTCGCGCGGCTGCCCGGCCAGCAGGACGATGCCGTCGATCAGCGGCCAGAGCGCGCCGACGCCGAGGGTGAACCAGGTGACCAGGATCTGCGCGATGGCCATGCCGGGGTTGCCCAGGTAGAACCGGCCGATGCCCAGGCCTCCCAGGAAGATCTGCAGCAGGCCGGCGACCAGCTTGCTCTTGTCCGAGTACGGCACGCCCGTGTACGGATCGATGCCGTAGGGCGCCAGGGCCTGCGGTGCGTAGGGATTCGGGTGCGGCACCATCGCCATCCCGTACGCCGGCATCGGTGGCGGGGGCGGATAACCGGGGTACTGCGGCGCGTAGCCGGGGTGCTCCGGCCCGGCCTGTGGTTGGTACTGCGGGAACTGGTACTCGGTCTGCCGCGGTTCGGGTCGAGTGGGCGGGTAGGGCGACTCGGTCATCACTGCTCCTGGATCTTTCCCTTTCAGGATAGGCCCGGCCCGCCGGCCCGCCGAACCGATCGGGCAGCCCTGGGCAGCCGTGCGGCCGGCCCTCCGGCGCGTGCCGCGTCCGGGCGTCGGGGGCCTGGCATCCTGAGCGGGTGACGATCGCAACCTTGTCGGAGGCCGACCAGGAACGGGCGGCCCGGCTGCGCCGGATGAAGCTGGTCGCGCTATCGCTGCTGATGGCCGCCGCGGTCGTCTACCTGGCCACCCTGGGCGTGGCCGATGCGGGCGTCTGGGGCTTCGTCAACGCGGGCGCCGAGGCGGCGATGGTCGGCGCCCTGGCCGACTGGTTCGCGGTCACCGCCCTGTTCCGGCATCCGCTCGGGCTGCCGATCCCGCACACCGCGATCATCCCGAAGCGCAAGGACGACATCGCCCGCAACCTGCAGGCGTTCTTCAGCGAGAACTTCCTCACCGAGGACGTCGTCCGCGAGCGGGTCGCCGCCACCCGCGTCGGCGTCCGGCTGGGTGAGTGGTTGCAGGTGGACGCCAACGCGACCCGGGCGGTGGCCGAGGGCTCCCGGCTGGCGCGGGTGGCGCTGGCCCACGTCAAGGACGACGACGTGAACCACCTGGTCTCCGACGTGGTCGTGCCCCGGCTGGAGGCCGAACTGCTGGCGGGGGCGATGGGCGACCTACTGGACGCGATCGTCCGCGACGGCGCGCATCACGGGCTGGTCGACCTGGTCGTCGGCGAGGTGCACGACTGGCTGCGCCGGCACCCGGACACCTTCAACGGCATCGTCGGCGAGCGGGCCCCCCGCTGGGCGCCCGGGTTCGTCAGCCGGAGGGTGGTCCGCTGGACCTACGACCAGGCGATGGAGTGGCTGTGGGCGATCCGGCGCGATCGCGACCATCCCACCCGGGCCGCCCTCGACGACCTGTTGCGCCAGGTCGCCGACGACCTGCAGCACAACCCGGTGGTGGCCGAGCGGGCCGAGCGGCTCAAGCAGCGGCTGCTCGGCCATCCACAGACGGCCGAGACCCTGGTCAGCCTGTGGACCACCGTGCGGTCCTCCCTGGACGCCGCGCTCGCCGCCGAGTCCTCGGAACTGAAGCGCCGCGCCGTCCGGGCGGTGCAGCGCTTCGGTGGTTCGCTGCTCGACGACGAGGATCTGCGGACCCGGCTGGAGGGCCGGCTGGAGGACGCCGCCGCGTTCGTCGTCCGCACCTACGGCGCCGAGCTGTCCACGGTGATCAGCCACACCATCGAGCGCTGGGACGGACGCCAGGCCGCCCGCCGGATCGAGCTGCACGTCGGCCGCGACCTGCAGTTCATCAGGATCAACGGCACCGTGGTCGGCTGCCTGGCCGGCCTGGCGATCCACGCGGTCAGCCTGCTGGTGCGTTGACCACCACCCCCACCCCTCGCACCTCCCGGCCAATACCAGTCCCGCCCTCCCCAACGCTCAGGGTCGGAGCGGGCGACACGTCGGCGGGCGCCGCCGGGCATGGTCGTCGGTCAGGATCGCGTCCACCCAGGCCGCGATCAACGCGTCGTTGTCCACACCGGTGACCAGGTCGACCGCGACGCCGTCCGGATCGAGGACCAGCTTGCCGGCCGGGTCGTCCAGGACGGCCACCCGGGCACGCTCGCGGGTCACCAGGCCGGGGTCGGCCAGTGCCGCCAGCACCACCAGGTCGTGCAGCCACATGCCGTCCACGGGACGAGTCCGGTCGCTGTGCACGAGCCAGGGCTCCAGCCAGGCCGCGACGGCGTCCAGGTCGGGGTGACCGAGGTCACGGATGGAGCGCCAGCGGGCCGGGGGAAGTTCGGTGGTGCGGGTGACATCGAGCGGCACGACGGTCAGCGGGATGCCGGCCCGCAGCACCATCCGCGCCGCCGCCGGATCGACCGCGAAGTTGGTGTCGACCAACTGCCCCGCACCGAGACAACCGCCCATCAGGTGGATCGCCCGGACGCCCGCCAGCGACTCGGGCGCCTCGCGGACCAGCCGGGCGACGTTGGTCAGCGGGCCCAGGCAGGCCAGGACGACGTCCTCGCCGGCGTCCTCCAGGTCTTCGATCAGGGCCGGCAACGGATCCGCGCCGAGCCTCGCCGCGCCGTCGCGTCGCGGGGCCTGCGGTCCCCAGAGCCGGTACACCGCGGGATCCTGGCTCGGGGCGTCCAGGATCGAACGCCAGTGGGCGCGGCGTCCCGCCAGCGGCTCCTCCGCCCCGCGGCGGACCGGCAGCTCCGTGCCGAGCGAGGCCAGCAGTGCTTCCGCCGCCGCCCTGCCCTCGGTGGCGGAGGTGTTGCCGAAGACCGTCCAGATGGCCCGGACGTCGAAGGCGGGTTGCCGCACGGCGTAGGCGAGCGCGATCGCGTCGTCCACGTTGGCGCCGGGGATGCCGTTGCCGGGATCGCAGTCGATGATCAGCTTCATGGCTGGTGGCCCTCCCCACCCGGCGGGCACCCGCAGCTCTCCCCGAGCACGACCCGCGCGTCGGTTTCGATCGCGGTCCGTGTCGAGCCCGGGGCGAGCGCGTCGGCGATGTCGGTGGCGAGTCGTTCGATCGACAGGTGCACCGCGGTCAGCGCCGGCACGGTGAACCGCGCGCTCGCGGTGCCGTTCAGCCCGACCACCGCGATGTCGTCGGGCACCCGGACGCCGGCCCGGTGCAGGCCGGCGAGCAGGCCGATCGCCTGCATCTCGTTGGAGGCCAGCACCGCGTCCGGGTCGAGTGCGAGCAGGGCGGGCACGGCGTCGTGGCCGCCCTCGCGGGTGAACGGCGCCGCGCACCGGCCGGCCGGCGCCAATCCGGCCGGGCGCAGCGCGTCCGTCCAACCCCGGGCCCGCTCGCGGGCGTTCAGGCGTTCGGCCGGGCCGCCGAGGTGGGCGATCCGGGTGCGTCCGTGTTCGATCAGATGGGTGGTCGCCAGCTGGGCGTGCCCGCGCTCGTCGGTGTTCACGCTGATGAAGCGCCCCTCCCGCGGAGCGATCTCCGACCCGCTCGGCGCGTTCAGCAGCACCACCGGAAGCGCGGTGGACTCGACGATGTGCAGCGGGAGGGGCTGGTCGACGCCGTACCAGACCAGCCCGGCGACCTGCTGGCTCATCAGCGTCTCGAGGACGCCGGCCTCGCGGTCGGCGTCGTCGCCCGAGTCGGCGATCAGCAGCGAGTATCCGCGGGCGGAGAACGCCCGTTCCAGCCCCTGGGCCAGCTGGGCCAGGAAGGGATTGGCCAGGTCGGGCACCACCAGCCCGAACACCGAACTCTGCCCGTGGGCCAGGGCCCGGGCGATGCTGTTCGGCCGGTAGCCGGTCTGTGCCATCGCGGCCAGCACGCGGCGGCGGGCGTCCTCGGAAACCGGCCGCGGCCCGTTGTTGAGCACGTAGCTCACCACGGCCGTCGACACCCCGGCGACCCGGGCCACCTCGCCTTGCGTAGGCCGTTTGCCCATCGTTCTCCGTTCCGATCTCAGACGGCGTCTTCCAGCAGGGTCAGGTCGCGGCCGCGCGTCTCCGGGGCGACGAAGGTGGTGACCAGGCCGATGCCCGCCATGGTGACGAAGTAGATCGCCAGCGGGATCCACGAACCGGTCGCCGCCAGCACGGCGGAGGCGATCATCGGGGCCGTTCCCCCGGACAGGATCGACCCTAGTTCCTTGGCCACCGCCATCTTCGAGTAGCGGTGCTCGACGCCGAACAGCTCCACGCCGTAGGCGGCCTGGACGCCGAAGATGCCCAGCGATCCCAGACACATGCCTACCACGATGACGGCGCCCACCACGAACGGGTCGCCGGACTGCAGCAGGGCGAAGGCGGGGATGCCGTACAGCACCAGCAGCAGGCAGAACACCCGGTAGACGATCCGGCGACCGAACCGGCGGAGAGCCAGCCCGAGAACGGGATGACCGCGAAACCGAGGACGGACGCGACCAGCACCGCCGAGGTCGGAACGGTCCGCTCCACCGCCAGGGCGTTGACGACGTAGCCGATCAGGAAGCCCTGGGCGATGTAGGACGGGCCGTTCTCGCCGATCCGCAGGCCGAGCATGATGAAGAAGGCCTTCCAGCCGCCGGATCGGGCGGTGCGGCCGGACGCCCTGGCGTCGTCCAGCGACTCCAGCTCGGCCGCCTTGGTCTGCTGGAAGGCGCGGAAGACCGGGCTCTCGTCCATCGTCCGCCGCAGCAGCAGGGCGAAGGCGGCGACCAGCACCGAGGCCAGGAACGGGATCCGCCAACCCCAGGCCAGCACGTCCTCGCGCGGCAGCATCAGCACCAGCAGCCACACCGACGACGCGAGCAGCGTGCCGCTGTTGGAGCCGACGCCGATCAGGGACGCCACCAGCCCGCGCCGCTTGGTGGGGGCGTACTCGGCGAGCATCACCGCACCGCCGGACAGT
>CALMIQ010000513.1 GCA_937863965.1 uncultured Micropruina sp. | reverse complement strand
GCCGGGAGCGACCCCGCGGGAGGCGTCCGCTGGACGACGCGATGGGACTGTCGGTGCAGACTGGTTGACTTGACCATCGCCCGGCACCCCGCCGGGCCGAGTTGGAGGGCACGTGCGTCATCTCGATCGGTCCGGTTCGATGCCGGCGATCCCGTCGACCGGCGACCCGACGGGTCGGCACCGGCAGGGCCGGCCGGCATGAACGCACCGAAGTACCCGGCATGGGTGAACGAGGCGAGCGAGCGGAGCCTGGCCGAGCTGTTCGGCGTAACCACGCTGAGCCGGGGGAAGACCTATGCCGACCAGGGCCGCGTGGGCAGCATCACCTCCGGTTCCGGCGCCGCCGGCAGCGTCGTCCAGGCCCGGGTGCGGGGCTCGTCCTACCGCATCTACCAGACCGTGGTCAGGCACGACGCGGCCAGCGGAGCGGTGACCACGAGCTGCACCTGTCCGGTGCGTGACCGCTGCAAGCATGCCGCGGCGCTGGTCTGGCACATGCGACTCGTGAACCAGCGTGCGCTCACCCCGGCCTGGCAGCGGGCGCTCGCCGAGGTCACCGCCGACACGACACTCCAGCAGGGCCAGGGTCAGCCGCTGGCACTCCAGGTGACCCGGACCGCGGGCGACCTCCAACTGCGCCCGCTGATCTGGGGACGTTCGGGCCGCTGGGTGCGCACCGGCATCAACTGGGACAACCTCCAGTACCAGTGGGGCGGCCAGTACCAGGAGTCGCACCGGGAACCGCTGGCCGGCCTCGTCCGGGCCCGCGATCAGCGGTCGACCCCCAGCTACTACTCCCGCCGGGTCGACGAGTTGTGGCTCGGCGAGCTGGGGGCGTCCGCCTGGTTCTGGCTGCGGCAGGCGCTGGACGCCGGCGTCGAACTGGTCCCGGGCCGGGACACGCCCCCACTGCGGGTGGGCGAGCCGGCGCGCCTGGTCAGCCATCTGACGAGGACGGATACCGGCGTCCAGCTGCGCACGGTGGCGGCGACCGGCGACCTGGAACGCGCCGTGCCGTACGCCAACCTGCTGGGCGATCCGCCGCACGGTTTCGCGATCGAACACGAACACGAACTGCTGCTGGTGCCCTTCGCCGAGCCGTTGAGCAAGGGACAGCAGGCGCTGCTGCTGCAGCATGCCCGGCTGGAGATCCCGGCGGCCGAGCTGCCGGCCTTCACCGCACAGTTCTATCCGGCGCTGCGCCGGCTGGTCGCCCTGGAGGTCGCCGACGACGTCGACCTGCCCGAGGCTGTCCCGCCCCGCCTGCGACTGGCGGTGGGCTTCCTGCCCGACCACGTCTCGACCCTGGCCTGGACGTTCCGCTACCGGGTGGGCGATGCCGACTTCGACGTCGAACTCGACCCGCACGGGCAGCAGGGGGTGCTGCGCGATCCGGACGCCGAGCAGGCGCTGCTCGCGGCGCTGCCGGAGGGCCCGTGGCCGGCCACGACGGTGGGTGCGGTTCGGCGTCCGGTCGAGCGGGCGACGCTGTCCGGCCCCGGGACCGCCCAGCTGGCCGAGCTCGGGCTGCCGGCGCTGCGGGACGCCGGCGTGATCGTGGAGGTCACCGGCGAGGCGGTCGACTACCGGCTGGCCACCGAGGCGCCGCAGGTGACGCTGACCGTCGCCGACCCGGCCGAGGGCACCGACTGGTTCAACCTCGACGTCCGGGTCAGCATCGAGGGCGAGCCCGTCGAGTACCGCGAGCTGTTCACCGCGCTGGCCACCGGCCAGACCCACCTGATCCTGCCGTCGGGCACCTGGTTCGGCCTGGACCGGCCCGAGCTGGAACAGCTGCGCACACTGATCGCCGAGGCCCGCGAGCTGGCGCCCGACGGCGACCCGCAGCTGCGGCTGCGCGCCGAGCACGCCGGGCTGTGGGAGGAGCTCGTCACGCTCGGGGTGGTGGCCCGGCAGTCGGCCGAATGGCAGCGGTCGGTGTCGGCGCTGCTCGACCTGGACGGGTTGCCGGAGGTGCCGCCGCCGTCCGGGTTGGAGGCGACGCTGCGCCCCTACCAGGAGCACGGATTCCGGTGGCTGCACTTCCTGTACACCGCGCGGCTGGGCGGCATCCTCGCCGACGACATGGGGCTCGGCAAGACGATGCAGGTGCTGGCCCTGACCTGTGCGTTGAAGGAGGCCGGCGAGCTGGAGCGTCCGGTGCTGGTGGTGGCGCCGACGTCCGTGCTCGGCACCTGGGCGGCCGAGGCGGCGCGGTTCGCCCCCGGCCTCGACGTCCGGGTGGTGTCCCAGACGGCCAAGAAGCGGAACGAGCCGCTGGTCGAGGTGGCCGCCGGTGCCGACCTGGTGGTGACCTCGTACACGCTGGTGCGGTTGGACGAGAGCGACTACGTCGCGCAGCCGTGGGCGGCGGTCGTGCTCGACGAGGCGCAGTTCGTGAAGAACCGGCAGGCGCGCGGCCACCAGTCGGTGCGAAAGCTGTCCGCTCGCACCAAATTCGCGGTCACCGGGACGCCGTTGGAGAACAACCTGATGGACCTGTGGTCGCTGCTGTCGATCGTGGCGCCCGGACTTTTCGCCGACCCGACCCGGTTCGCCGAGCGGTACCGCAAGCCGATCGAATCCGGCTCGGACGCCGGGGCCCTCGCCCGGCTGCACCGCCGCGTCCGGCCGCTGATGCTGCGCCGCACCAAGGAGACGGTGGCCGCCGAGCTGCCCGAGAAGCAGGAACAGGTGCTCTCGATCGAGCTGACGCCGACGCACCGGCGGCTCTACGACAAGCAGCTGGCGGTGGAGCGCAAGAAGGTCCTCGGCCTGGTCGACGACCTGCAGCGGAACCGGATCGGCATCCTGGCGGCGCTGACCACGCTGCGGCAGCTGGCGCTCTCGCCGGCCCTGGTGCTGCCCGGGCAGGCGGCGGTGTCGGCGAAGATCGATGCCCTGCTGGAGATGGTCGGCGAACTGGCGGCCGAGGGTCACCGCGCGCTGGTGTTCAGCCAATTCACCGGCTACCTGGCGCTGGTGCGGCAGCGGCTGACCGACGAGGGCATCGGCTATTCCTATCTGGACGGGCGCACCCGGGATCGGGCCGCCCGGATCGAGACGTTCCGGGCCGGGAACGATCCGGTGTTCCTGATCAGCCTGAAGGCCGGCGGCTTCGGGCTCACCCTGACCGAGGCCGACTACGTCTTCATCCTCGACCCGTGGTGGAACCCGGCCGCCGAGCTGCAGGCCATCGACCGCACCCACCGGATCGGCCAGGACAAGCCGGTGATGGTGTACCGGATGGTCAGCGCCGACACCATCGAGGAGAAGGTGGTGGCCCTGCAGCAGCGCAAACGGGACCTGTTCGCCAAGGTGGTCGGGGAGGCCGGCGACCTGGCCGCCCCGTTGACCGCCGACGACATCCGTGGCCTGCTGGAACTCTGACAGTGACGCCGTTCGGTGACCACGGGCCAGTTCTCCGGGTCACTCTGGATGACGGGGACGGTTCTTCGATCCCTCCGACCTGGCGCTCTTTCCACCGACCTGGCGCTCTTTCCACCGACCTGGCGCTCTTTCCCCCGTTCTCATCATCGGTGCTCGGGCTCACCCTGCGTGACGGCTCTCGCGCTATTGCATGAGATCCGTCACGCAAGGTGAGCGCAGACACCGATGGTGAGAACGGTGGACGCCGAAAGGGCCATCGACGCCAACCTCACGCAGAGTGGATCGGCGTTGTCCGGGAGAGCCCACGTTGCGCGCGTCCGGACGCGAACCGCGCAACCTGATGGCCCATCCTGGTGGATATCGGGATGAGTCCTGTGGATAACCCCCTGAGACGACCGATCGGTCGGCTGGATCGTGTCAGACTGGCGGCACCTCAGGAGGACGCGATGGTTGGACGACGGGCGTGGATCGCGCTGGTATCGCTGGCGCTGGTGGGCTGTGGACCCGCCCAGCCGACCGCAACGCCGTCCTCGAGCGGGCCCGTCGTGGCACCCACGCCCACATTCATGTGCACACCGGAAGCCGGGGGTTCGAGTTCACCCTGTACCGAGCGTGAGTACCGCGAGATGCAGGAACGGGATGCCATGTACGCCGAGGCCGAGCAGATCTACCGGCGCTACCTGGTTGAGGACTATCGCGTAGCCAAGGCAGGAGGGGCGACGAAGTTGACCCCGGAGTTCTTGGCGGTGATCGGGGGCGAGAAGCTGCGAGATTGGAAGCTCGGCGAGATAAGGGCCGCAAAGAAGGGCGGCTACAGCATCCGTGGAGGATCGTACGTCCTCGTCTATGCGAAGCGCCTTGCTGAACAGACCCGCAACGGCTCGGACGTGGGTCTCTCCGTGTGCGTCGATGCGAGATCTGCGATCATTTATCGCAAGGGTAGGAAGCTGGGTCCGAGTCTAGTCGTCCAGGAGGATATGTTCTTCAAGCGTTTGGATGGGGCGATGAAGATGTGGACCAACGCGAACGCGCGATCGGTTACGAAATGCTAGGAACGCGCTGGGTCGTGGGTCTGATTTCAATCATCTCGATGCTCTTGGCGGGAGCGCCCACAGCACTCGGGCTCCCGGCAGAGGCGTGCAACACGATTGCTGGCACCGACGCGGCGCCCTCGAGGCTCGTCTCAGGGACGTACGACGAGAACTGCAAGAGTGGCGGCAGCGAGCACGTGATCAACTCCGATAGCGTTGGTGGCAACGGCTTCTGTGCGGCCGCTGGAGATCTCGACGCCGGCGAACTCGGAGCCTGCCCTGACGGCGCGCACATGGTGGCGGACCTTCCCGCGCTGGCGCGGTCGCTCGTGGTCCGGTTGGCGTTGCCACCGGCCACGCCCGTGTTCGGTCCCGATCCGAACAACAACGAGTGGAAGATGCTGGCTGTCGGCTTTCCGGTCTGGCTGTGGACCGATGGTCCGCGGGAGAAGTCGGCGACGGCGTCCGCGCAGGGCCTCACCTTCCGGCTGCGCGCCTCATTGCGTTCGACCACCTTCGCGATGGGTGACGGCAGGCAGCTCACCTGCACCGCGATGACCACGTACACCAACAATGTGAAACCGGGCTCGAAGTCGCCGACCTGTGGTTACGTCTATACC
>CALMIQ010000512.1 GCA_937863965.1 uncultured Micropruina sp. | reverse complement strand
GAGCAGGCGGCACGGATCCTGGGCTGCGCACCCGGCACGGTGAAGAGCCGGTGTTCGCGCGGCCGGGCCAGACTCGCCGTCCTGCTGCAACACCTCAAGGAGGTGGACTGAGATGGGAACCGAAGACCCGGCCGCCGCGTCCAACCCAGGGTCACCGGCAGAGGGAGCGGACATGGTCTCCGATGCGGCGGTCACCCGCTACCTGCGGGCCGCCCCGGTTCTCGCCTGCCCGGACGACGTGCTGACCCGGCTACGGGTCACCATCGCCGGCGAGGTCGAACTCCGCCGCGCCAGCGACGTCGACCCCGATCACGACACGCCCGAGTTGAAGACCCGGCCGCCCCTGTGGTCGGACGACCGGGTCCACGACACGCTCCACCGTCACCCCCGCCAGAACGGAGATCCCGGGTCGAGCCCGGGATGACGCCCAGTCAAGTCATCCCGGCGAACGCCGGGATCTCGGCGTCGACCCGAGATCAGAAGATCCGGTTCACGATGGACGCCGGCGCGGCCAGCAACTCCTCGATCTCGTCGTCCAGCCGGACCAGGGTCAGCGACGCGCCGGCCATCTCCAGGCTGGTGCAGTACTCGCCCACATAGCTGCGGGCCACCACGATGCCCTGATCGGCCAGTCTCTGCGCGGCGATGCCGAACAGCAGGTACAGCTCGCTGATCGGCGTCCCGCCGAGACCGTTGATCATCAGCGCCACCCGGTCGCCGGCGACGAAGGGCAGGTCGGGCACCACCGCGCCGAGCAGTTCGTCGACGATCTCGTCGGCGCTGACCAGCTTGGCCCGGCGCCGTCCGGGCTCGCCGTGGATGCCGACCCCGACCTCCATCTCGTCGTCGGCCAGCTCGAACAGCGGCGCACCCTTGGCCGGCGGGGTGCAGGCGGTCAGCGCGATGCCCATCGTGCGGGCCACGCTGTTCACCTTCTCGCCGACCCTGATCACCTCGTCGAGGTCGGCTCCCTGCTCGGCCTTGGCCCCGACGGCCTTGATCACGAAGAAGTTGCCGGCGACGCCGCGGCGGCCGACCGTCCAGGTGGAATCCTGCACCGCGACGTCGTCGTCGATGAACAGCGTGGCGCACTTGATGTCCTCGGCCTCGGCCAGCTCCTGCGCCATCTCGAAGGCCATCCGGTCGCCGGTGTAGTTGTTGACCAGCAGCAGCACGCCCTTCTCGGACGCCAGCCGCTTGGCGGTCTCGAACACGTAGTCGGCCGGCGGTGCGGCGAACACGTCGCCGGGACAGGCGGCGTCCAGCATGCCCGGGCCGACCGCCATCACGTGGGCCGGCTCATGCCCCGAGCCGGAGCCCTGCACGATGCTCACCTTGTCGTCGTTGGGCGCGTCCGCGCGCATGATCAGGTTGTATTCCGGCACGTAGGTGATGGTGTCGGGGTTGGCCAGCGCGATGCCCTTCAGCATCTCGGGCACGAACTGCTTCGGATCGTTGACGAACTTCTTCATGGTTCCTCCTCCATGGCCTTCACTGGCCCGGCCACTGCTCGGCCAGGCGTTCGAGGATGACGGCGATCGCGGTGGCACCGGCGTCCACCGAGCCGATGCTGCGCTCGCCGGTGTAGCTGGCACGACCGCGACGGGCCTGCAATTGCGCGGTGTCGTCGGCACAACGCCGCGCCGTGGCCGCCATCGCCGCCACCGCATCGGCGGGACTCGCTCCCGCCGCGACCTGCTGCTCGAGGGTGTCGATGGCCGGGACCAGCGCGTCGAGCAGGGTCTTGTCGCCGAGTTCGGCCTTGCCACGGGCCTGGATGCCGGCCACGGCCGCCCGCAACCCGGCGATCACGTCCGCGGCCTCGAAGGTCGGCTTGCCCTTCAACGCGGTGCCCATCCGCAACACCGCGGTGCCCCAGATCGGCCCCGAGGTGCCGCCGATCCGGGCGGAGATGGTCATCGCGACCTTGGTCAGGAACACCCCCGGATCGGTGCGGTCGAAGTCGTCCCAGTTCTCGGCGACGATCTCGAAGCCGCGGGCCAGCGAATAGCCGAAGTCGCCGTCGCCGACGACGGCGTCCAACTCGCCGAAATAGCGTTCGTTCTCGAGCACCGTGTCGGTCAGCGAGCGGACGACGTATTCGACGTCCGAGAGCGAACCGGGCATGCACGGTCTCCCTTCAGATCGATGCCTTCAAAATCGAAAGCGGGCCCGTCGCCGGTGTTCTCATCACCGGTGACGGGCCCGCTTCGGTTCGAGCGACGGCCGAGTCAGCGGCAGGCGTCACTCCTTGACGTCGTCGTCCACCCAGTCGAAGGTGCGGGTGACGGCCTTCTTCCACTGCCGGTAGAGGCGCTCGCGCTCGGCGGAGTCCATCTGCGGCTCCCAGCGCTTGTCCTCGGCCCAGTTGTCGATGACGTCCTGCTCGCCGTTCCAGTAGCCCACCGCGATGCCGGCCGC
>CALMIQ010000511.1 GCA_937863965.1 uncultured Micropruina sp. | reverse complement strand
GGGGTGAGCGATGACGGGGCCGGCTGGATCGAGCGGGCTCGGGCGGCCGTCCTGGAGCGGCTGTCCGGCGGCGCGGAGCTGACCGCCAAGCAGCTGCGGGAGGAACTGCCGGAACTGCATGGCCGCACCAAGGCGGTCGAGGGCTCCCGCTGGTACGTCGCCGACCTGCCGTTCGCCCCCCGGCTGTTGACCCTGCTGGGAGCCGAGCACCACATCGTCCGGGGCCGCAACGACGGCCATTGGCGGACGTCCCGGCCGCGCTGGACGCTGACCGAGACCTGGCTGGGCGGGCTGCCCGATCCGCTGCCCGTCGCCGAGGGCTACGCGGCGCTGGTGCGCGCCTGGCTGGGGGCGTTCGGGCCGGGCACCGAGGCCGACCTGGTCTGGTGGCTGGGCGCCACCAAGGCGGCCGTGCGGGCGGCGCTGATGGCCGTGGACGCGCGTCCGGTGACGCTGGATTCCGGCGCCACCGGCTTCCTGCTGCCCGGCGACGACGTGGTCGACGAGGAGCCCGGCGAGCCGTGGGTGGCGCTTCTGCCGACCCTCGACCCGACGCTGATGGGCTGGCGGGAGCGCGACTTCTACGTCGAGCCGGCGCTGGTTCCGCACCTGTTCGACAGCAACGGCAACGGCGGCACCACCGCCTGGGCGGACGGCCGGGTGGTCGGCTGCTGGGTGCAGGACGACGACGCCCGCGTCCGGGTGATCCCGTGCGCGCCGCTCGGTGCCGCCCATCGCGAGCTGCTGGACGCCGAGGCGGAGCGCCTCACCGCCTTCCTCGACGGCGTGGTGATCAGCAACGTCTACAAGTCGCGGATGATGAAGGGCGAGCCGCTGCCATGAACCGGCCGCGGCCGGCCGGAACACCGACCGGAACCGGCGGATCAGCCCGGGTCACCGTGCGCTCAACGCAGGTCGTCGGCGCCCCAGACGACGGATCCCTCGTCCCCGGTGAGCGCGGCGTCCGGGCCGCCGATGTCCCCCTCGGCGTCCGGCAGGTAGGTCCGCGCCTGCGCCCGGGAGAGCCCGGTGAGCTGCAGCAGGTCGATCGCCACCGACCGCATCACCGACAGCAGCACGCTGCGCCGCCAGTCCGTGACGTTCACCACGCCCGGGGCACACTGGGCGGCCAACTCGATCGCCAGCGTGCGCGCCCGTCGCGGCGCGTGCCACTGCCGCACCGACCCCGACATCGCATGCAGCGCGGCGGCGGCCTCGTCCGTCAGGCGGCCGATGATGGGCAGCGGGCCGCGTTCGTCCACCACGCCCCGGCTCTGCCGCAGCAGCATCTCGGTGGTGTGCAGCGCCCGCGTGCACAGCCGCAGCTGCCGACCCAGCTCGTCCACCTGCGGCCGGTGCCGCCACATCGCCGGATTGAGCGCGACGATGTCCGCCGTCGACTGCCAGACCTTCTCGGCGTCCTCCAGCACCCGCTGGACGCCGCGCAGTTGCGCGTGCGCGTCCCGCAGCCGCTCGCGATCGCCGCAGCGCAGGCCCTCCCCCAGCATCGCGAAGGCGGTCGCCAACTCGGTCAGCAGGTGGCTCACGTAGCGGCGCGGCCGGACCAGCAGATCGCCGGGCAGCAGCACCGACAGCAACAGCGCGACGCCGGCCCCGACCAGGGCGTCCAGCACCCGCGACGGGCCGGCTCCGACCTCGTTCGTCGGCATCGTGCCCATGCCGACGACGATCATCGCGTTGACCCCGCACTGGATGGTGAACAGGTCACCGCGGTCGAGCAGCCGGCCCATCAGGCCGCCGATCAGCAGCCCGGTCGCCAGCTGCCAGGCCCCGGCGCCGAAGCCGTACAGGATCAGCTCGCCGATGCCCACCCCGATGGCCGCGCCGGCACCGATCTCCGCCACCTTGCGCGGCACCCGGTTGTAGGTGAAGCCGAGACAGATCCAGGCCGCCACGGGTGCGAAGAACGGGGTCGGATGGCCCAGCCAGTCGTGGGTGATGGTGAAGGCCAGCCAGGCCGCGAGGGTGGCCGTCAGGATCGGCACCAGCGAGCCGCGCACCCGGCGGAGGCCCTGGCGAAGGGCGAGGCCGGTGAGCACCAACCGGCGGCGGAAGTCGAGCCCGTTCCAGGCGTCCTCGGCCAGCGACGAGACGTTCGCGGCCAGTGCCGACACCCGCTGACGCGCTGAATGCTCGCGATCGGGTTCGGACACTCGCACCAGCCTACTCCGTGCCCCCGCGCACAACCGGCGCACCACGACTCCACAGGATGCGCACAGCATCCGCGCGCAGGCTCGGGGCATGAGCAGCTGGCAGACCCCGCAGAATCCACCCGCCACCGGGGGACACGCCCCCGGCAACACCTTCGGCGCCCCGGCCCTCCCGGCCGTGTCGTCGCCGCCCCGGCGTCCCCGGGCGGCGATGTTCCTCGCCTCCACCGCACTGGCCGCCGTGGTCGGAGCCGGTGCCGGAGTCGGCGGCTACGCACTGCTCGCCCCGGCCGCGACCCAGGCGTCCGCACCGGTGAGCGCCGTCCCCGTCGCCCAGCCGGCCACCCTGGACGGGACCGTCACCGCGGCGGCGGAGAAGATCTCGCCCTCGGTGGTCACCATCACGGTGCGCAGCGGACGCGGCGGCAGCATCGGCAGCGGCGTCGTGCTGGACGCGCAGGGCCACATCCTGACCAACGACCACGTCGTCTCCGAGGCCGGCGGCTCGACCAGCCCGACCCGCGCCGGCGGCTCCGCGAGCAGCATCACGGTCACCTTCGAGGACGGCTCCACCGCCGAGGCCACCGTCGTCGGGACGTCGCCGAACAACGACCTCGCGGTGATCCGGGTCACCGGGGTCGGGGCCGGCGAGCTCACCCCGGCGACGTTCGCGAAGTCGTCCTCGGTGGTCGTCGGCCAGGCGGTGGTCGCGGTCGGCGCACCCCTGGGACTCAGCGAGACGGTGACCAGCGGCATCGTCTCGGCGACCGCCCGCCCGGTCCGCTCCGGCACCAGCGGGGACGCCGTCTACCAGGCCGTCCAGACCGACGCCGCGATCAACCCCGGCAACTCGGGCGGACCGCTGGTCGACCTCAACGGCCAGGTGATCGGCATCAACGCCTCGGGCGCCACGCTGTCCAGCGGCTCGGAGCAGTCCGGCAACATCGGCCTCGGCTTCGCCATCCCCTCCGACGTCGCGGTGCGGGTCGCGAACGACCTGATCGACGACGGCACCGCCGCCGACGCCACCCTCGGGGTCAACCTGCAGGCCGGCGACTCCTCCACCGACACCACCTCCGAGGGTGTCACGCTCGCCGGCGTCACCAGCGGCGGCCCCGCCCAGCAGGCGGGCCTGCGGGCCGGCGACGTGGTGACCGCGGTCGACGGCGTCAACACGACCACCGCCGACGGGCTGATCGCGGCGATCCGGTTCCATGCCCCGGGGACGACGGTCACCGTTCGCTACCTGCGCGACGACCAGCCGGCCACCGTCCAGGTCACCCTCGGCTCCAGCTGACCCCGCCCAGAAGGCCCTCCCCAATCAGTTCTGCCCTGCCGTCGACGGCAGGGCAGAACTGATTAGGGAGGGCCTTTGCGTGTCGGGGCCGGATATTTTTCCGCGTTACGTGGCTGTCATACCCGCGACACGGGGTGCGCAAATCGCTCGATTAGCGTGACTACCTACAAGTGGTCAGACCAACCCGAATCGAGGGGGTCGCGTGACGATCGAGGAATTCAATCGCCTGGAGCCCGAGGCGGCGGCGTCCGTGCTGGCGGCCTGCGCCGACATCGACGGCTGGGTGGCGCAGCTGCTGGCCGGCCGGCCGTTCGACTCCCGCGACGCCCTTCTCGCATCCGCCGGCGCCGCCGCCCAGGGCTGGACGCCGGGCGAGGTGGACAGCGCACTGGCTCACCATCCGCGGATCGGCGAGCGGCCGCAAGCCGAGGCGATCGGCGCCGCCAATGCGGCACATTCGGCCGGGGAGCAGGCCGGCGTCAACGGTGCCGATACGGCCACCAAACAGGCGCTGGCCAGCGGGAACGCCGACTACGAGCGGCGCTTCGGCAGGATCTTCCTGATCCGCGCCGCCGGCCGGTCACCCGAACAGATACTCGCCGCGCTGAACGAGCGCCTGGCCAATGACGACGCAACCGAGGACGCGGTGGTCGCCGGCCAGTTGCGCGAGATCGCGTTGCTCCGGCTCGGTCAGGCGGTGCCCGGATGAGCCATCTCACCACACACGTCCTGGACGGATCGCGCGGCCTTCCGGCGGCCGGGGTCACCGTCCGGCTGACCGACGGCGAGGGTGTGCTGGTCGCCGAGGGCTCGACCGACGCCGACGGCCGGATCCCCGACTTCGGTCCCGACCGGCTGCCCACCGGCACCTACCACGTCACCTTCGGCACCGGGGCGTACTTCGCGGACGCGGGGGTTCCGACCCTCTACCCGAGCGTGACGATCACCATCGCCGTGGACGCCGACGCGGCCCACTATCACGTCCCGCTCCTGCTCTCGCCTTTCGCCTATTCCACCTATCGAGGGAGTTGACCCACTCATGTCCACAACCGTCAGCCTCGGCGCCAACAAATACGGCAAGGCCGAGAACCGGGTAGTCAGGATCACCCGGGACACGGCCCGTCATGAGATCGAGGATCTCAACGTCACCAGCCAATTGCGTGGCGCGAAGCTCATCGACTCGTACCTGGTCGGCGACAACTCCCTCGTGGTGGCCACCGACACCCAGAAGAACACGATCTACGCCTTCGCCAAGGAGTACGGCATCGGCTCGCCCGAGGAGTTCCTGCTGCGGCTGGGCGACCACTTCGTGTCGTCCTTCGACTGGATCGAGGGCGGCCTGTGGCAGGCCGAGCAGTACGCCTGGGAGCGCATCGAGGTCGACGGCGCCGAACACGACCATTCGTTCGTCCGCAAGGGCCAGGCCACCCGGCTGGCCGCCGTGCAGAAGATCGACGGCAAGACCCACGTCACCGCCGGCCTCAAGGACCTGGTGGTACTGAAGTCCACCGGCAGCGAGTTCCACGGCTTCCCGCGGGACAAATACACCACCCTGATCGAGACCAACGACCGGATCATGGCCACCTCGGTCACCGGACGCTGGCGCTACCTGCCGGAGGCGGTCGAGGCCGGCATCGACTACAACGCCGTGTACGCGGGTGTGTCCGCGGTGTTCCTGGCCACCTTCGCCACCGTGCACTCGCTGGCCCTGCAGCAGACCCTGTGGGAGATGGGCAAGGCGGCCATCGAGGCCTTCCCCGAGATCGCCGAGGTCAAATTCGCGATGCCCAACAAGCATCACTTCGTGGTCGACCTGTCTCCCTTCGGCCTGGACAACCCCAACGAGGTCTTCTACGCCGCCGACCGGCCCTACGGCCTGATCGAGGGCACCATCGTCCGCGACGGATCCACCCCCGAGCCGGACGCCTGGACCGACCTCCCCACCTTCGTCTGACCAGCGGGTTCGCGCGTCCCGGGCCGGCACCGGGGGTGCGGGCGAATCTCGCGGCAGCTCATCAAGAGAGGCCCACATCATGATCGACACCAACGAATCCCCCACCGTCGCCGCCGAGCTGCCCGACCTGCCCGTCGGCAGCCGTCCCGAGGACGAGAAGCTGGGCATCGGAGCGACCATCGGCTACGGCGTCCAGCACATCCTGGCCATGTTCGGCGGCGTCATCGCCGTCCCCCTGATCGTGGGCGGCGCCGCCGGCCTGGACACCGCCGAGAAGGCGCTGCTGGTCGCCTGCGGCCTGTTCGTCAGCGGTGCCTCCACCGTGTTGCAGACCCTGGGCCTGCCCTACTTCGGCTCGCAGCTGCCGCTCGTCCAGGGCACGTCGTTCGCGGCGGTGTCCACCATGCTGGCCATCATCGGGAACCGGGCCGGCGAGGGTCTGCAGTCGGCCTACGGCGCGGTGATCGTGGCCGCCGCCATCGGCCTGGTGATCACGCCGTTCTTCGCCAGGATCGTGCGGTTCTTCCCGGCCGTCGTCACCGGATCGATCATCACCGTGATCGGACTCTCGCTGATGCCGGTCGCGGCCGGCTGGATCACCGGCCAGGCCACCATCGTCGTCAACGGCGAACGGGTGGCGAACCCGAACTTCGCCTCGCTGGAGAGCGTCGGCCTGGCCATGTTCACCTTCGCCGTGGTGATGGTGCTCAGCAAGATCGAGGTGCTGTCCCGGATGGCCGTCCTGCTCGGCCTGTTCATCGGCACCGTGGTCGCCCTGATCACCGGTCAGGCCAGCCTCGCCCCGGTCGCCTCGGCACCGCTGGTCGCCCTGCCTCAGCCGTTCGCGTTCGGGATGCCGATCTTCGAGATCGGCGCCATCATCTCGATGTTCATCGTGATCCTGGTGATCATGGTGGAGACCACCGCCGACATCCTCGCCGTCGGCGAGGTGGTCGGTACGAAGGTCG
>CALMIQ010000510.1 GCA_937863965.1 uncultured Micropruina sp. | reverse complement strand
CAGGCGAAGCTGGCCGCGGCGGTCGCCGGGCTGGCCGAGAAGGCGGACACCAAGCCGGTCGACGCCGGCCTGAGCGTCAAGGACACCGCGATCGTCCGGACGGCGGGCAAGCCGGGCGTCACCGTCCAGCAGCCGCAGACCGCGGACGCGCTGGCCGAGGGATTCGTCGCCGGCACCCAGGTGTCGGCGGTGGTCGCCCAGACCGAGCCGGAGGTCACCACCGTGGAGGCCGATCAGGTCGCGAGCACGGTCGGCAAACCGGCACTGGCCTCGCCGATCACGGTCAAGACCGGGTCGTCCGGATCGTTCCGGCTGACGCCGAAGATGATCGCCGCGGCGCTGTCGTTCGCGCCGGCCGACGGCACCCTGAAGGCCGCCCTGGACGCCGACGCGCTGACCAAGGCGGCGGCGAAAGAGATCAAGGGGCTCGGCCTGAAGCAGCCCAGGGACGCCGACATCACCATCGCCAAGGGCAAGCCCAAGATCATTCCCTCCGTGGACGGCATCGGCATCGACTCCGCCGTCCTCGCCACCTCGGCGCTGGGCGTCCTGGAGCAGCCGGCGGGTCGGAGTGTCACCGTCGAGGCGACCGTGCAGAAGGCGAAGTTCAGCACCGAGGACGCCAAGAAGCTCGGCGTCAAGCAGGTCACCGGGTCGTTCACCACCTACTATCCGGGTTCGGCGTACCGGGTGAACAACATCGGCAAGGCCGCCCGGCTGATCAACGGCACCTTCCTGAAGCCGGGCGAGACGTTCAGCATGAACCAGACCCTCGGCAAGCGAACCGCGGCGGCCGGCTGGATGCGCGGTGGCGGTATCGCCAACGGAAAGATCGATCCCAACATCTATGGCGGCGGCATCTCCCAGGCCACCACGACCACGTTCAACGCGATCTTCTTCGCCGGCCTCGAAGACATCTACCACAAGCCGCACTCGCTGTATTTCAGCCGCTATCCGGTCGGCCGAGAGGCGACCCTCGACTGGGTCATGGTCGACATGAAGTTCCGCAACGACTCGCCCCACGGCGTGGTGCTGCAGGCCTGGACCACCGGAAAGGTCGGCCAGACCGGGTCGGTGACCGTGCGGGTCTGGTCGACCAAGCGGTACACGGTCAAGGCGTCCACCCCGGTGCGCAGCAACTACCGGGGCCCGGGGGCGACCCAGTACGACCCGTCGCCGGGCTGCGTCGCGCAGAGCGCGATGAGCGGTTTCGACGTGCGCTTCAAGCGGCTGTTCTACCAGGGCAAGAAGCTGGTGAAGTCCGAACCGTTCTTCTGGCGCTACAACAGCCTGACCCCGGTGGTCTGCGGCAAGAAGCCGGGGTCCTGAGGGACCGAGCCGACGATAGGCTGATCCCTCGTGAGCGCTGTGCTGATGCCGGGCAAGCCGGTCGCCGATGCCGTATTCGCCAACCTCGAACCGCGAGTCGCCGCGCTGCGCGCGGCCGGGCACAACCCCGGGCTGGGCACCATCCTGGTCGGCGATGACCCGGCGTCCGCGGGCTACATCCGGATGAAGCAGGAGAGGGCGGCGTCCCTCGGCTTCGGTGGACGCCACATCCAGTTGCCCGGCGACGCCGCACAGGCCGACCTGGTCGCGGCGATCCGCGACTTCAACACCGACGACGAGGTGGACGCGGTGCTGATCCAGCACCCGATCCCCGGCCACCTCGACTATGAGGCCGCGCTCGCCGAGCTGGACCCCGACAAGGACGCCGACGGTGCCCACCCGTTCAACATGGGACGCCTGGCGCTCGGCATGCCCGGCCCGCTGCCCTGCACTCCCGCGGGTATCGAGGCGCTGCTGCTGCACTACGAGATCCCGGTGGCGGGCCGCGACGTCGTCATCCTGGGCCGCGGCTTCACGCTGGGCCGCCCGCTGTCGATGCTGCTGTCCCTGAAGCGGCCCGGCGGCAACGCCGCGGTCACCGTCGTGCACACCGGCGTCCCCGACTGGGCCGAGCACACCCGCCGGGCCGACATCGTGATCGCGGCCGCCGGCGTGCCCGGCATCCTCACCCCCGAGCACATCACCCCCGGTCGTGTGGTGGTCGGCGGCGGCGTCCGGTACGAGGGCAAGCGTCTGCTGCCGGACGTCGACGAGGCCTGCAACGAGGTGGCCGGCTGGATCACACCCCGGGTCGGCGGCGTCGGCCCGACCACCATCGCGATGCTGTTCCGAAACACCGTCGAGGCCGCCGAGCGCCGCCTGGCAGGATGAATCCATGACTTTCGACCAGCCCCTGACCGAACCCACCCGGGTCACCCGCGAGCCGGTGCCGGCGGCGGTGGTCCGGCACCGAGGCGTCCGGATGGACCAGTTGCGTGACCTGTTCGACGCCGGCTTCTCGGCGCTGGCCGCCAGCGGCGCGGCGCTGGCCGGCCCGGCGTTCGCGGTCTACCGCGGCGACCCCAGCGTGGCCTTCGATCTCGACATCGGCTTCCCGGTGGCGCAGCCGTTGGGCGATCCGGTCGTCGTCGGCGAACTGACCGTGGAGGCGTCCGA
>CALMIQ010000509.1 GCA_937863965.1 uncultured Micropruina sp. | reverse complement strand
CCCGCGGGCGGCAACGGCGTGGAGACTGTGCGCCCGGCACCCGATGTTCTAGGGTGGCGACCATGGCGACCCGCGCGTCTTCCCCATCGCGGTCGCGTAACAGCGCCACGCGCAGTTCCGCACCGCGGTCGTCCGGAAGCAAGAAACCACCGGCCCGCTCGTCCTCGCGCGGGCGTACCAAGCCCAAGCAGCGCTCCGGCGTGCTGCCGGCCCTGGGCCGCGGCATCGCCGCGGTCTGGAACGGGCTCGCCCGCGGCGTCGGTGCCCTCGTCCGCGGCATCGGGCACAGCGCCCGCGACCTCGACCCGGCCCTGCGCCGCGACGGCGCCGGCCTGGCGCTGATCGGCCTGGCCGTGCTGATCGCCGCCGAGTTCTGGTTCGGCATCCCGGGCGCCGTCGGGAAGTGGGTGCACATCGGCGTCAGCACCGTGTTCGGCACGCTCGGCGTCGCCCTGCCGCTGTTCGCCCTCGCCATGGCCTGGCGCACCCTGCGGCACCCCGACCACAACGGCCCCGCCGGCCGCCAGGTGGTCGGCTGGAGCTGCGCGCTGCTCGGCCTGCTCGGCCTGATCCACGTCTCCAAGGGGATGCCGCGCTTCCCGAACGCCGAAGCCGTCCGCGAGGCCGGGGGAGCGCTCGGCTTCATCGCTTCCACCATCGTCGCCGACCTGGTCACCGTCTGGGTCGCGGTGCCGCTGCTGGTGCTGCTGCTGCTGTTCGGCGTCCTGGTCATCGTCGGCATCCCGCTGCACGAGCTGGCCACCCGGTTCGCCGAGTTCCGGGCGAAGCTGCCCAGCAAACCCGCTCCGGCCCCCGCGCCGGAGCTGAAGTACGGCGTCGACGAGGCCTACGACACGCCGCTGGTCGGTGACATCGAGCCGGCCGAGATCGACCACTGGGCCGACGACGAGCCCGAACCCGAACCGGCGACCCCGGTCACGGCGGGCAAGGCGCCGGCGGCCCTGCCGTCCGAACCCGCCGAGCTGCCCGCCCCGGAGCACAGCCACCGGCCCGCGGTCGCCGAGCAGCTGCAGCTCAGCGGCGACGTCCAGTACCTGCTGCCCGAGCCGACCGTGCTGAAGCCCGGATCGGTGCCCAAGGCCCGCACCCAGGCCAGCGACGCCATCGTCGGACGGCTCACCGAGGTGCTGCGCCAGTTCGAGATCGACGCAACCGTCACCGGCTACATGCGCGGCCCGACGGTGACCCGGTACGAGGTCGAACTAGGCCCCGCTGTGAAGGTCGAGAAAGTCACGGCCCTGGGCAAGAACATCGCCTACGCGGTCGCGTCGGCCGACGTCCGGATCCTGTCGCCGATCCCCGGCAAGTCGGCGATCGGCATCGAGATCCCGAACGCCGACAAGGAGATCGTCTCGCTCGGCGACGTGCTGCGCAGCCCGACCGCCCGCAACGACCACCACCCGATGACCGTCGGGCTCGGCAAGGACGTCGAGGGCGGCTACCTGGTCGCCAACATGGCCAAGATGCCGCACCTGCTGGTCGCCGGCGCCACCGGCTCGGGCAAGTCCAGCTTCATCAACTCGCTGATCACCTCGATCATGATGCGGGCCACCCCGGACGAGGTGCAGCTGCTGCTGGTCGACCCCAAGCGGGTCGAGCTGACCCACTACGAGGGCATCCCGCACCTGGTCACGCCGATCATCACCAGCCCCAAGAAGGCCGCCGAGGCGCTGCAGTGGGTGTGCCGCGAGATGGACACCCGCTACGACGACCTGGCCGCGTTCGGCTTCCGGCACGTCGACGACTTCAACAAGGCCGTCCGGGCCGGGGCGGTGAAGCTGCCGCCGGGTTCCGAGCGGGTGCTGGAGCCCTACCCGTACCTGCTGGTGATCGTCGACGAGCTGGCCGACCTGATGATGGTCGCCCCGCGCGACGTCGAGGACTCCATCGTCCGGATCACCCAGCTGGCCCGGGCCGCCGGCATCCACCTGGTGCTGGCCACCCAGCGTCCCTCCACCGACGTCGTCACCGGCCTGATCAAGGCCAATGTGCCGTCCCGGCTGGCGTTCGCGACGGCGTCCATGACCGACTCCCGGGTCATCCTGGATTCGCCGGGCGCCGAGAAGCTGGTCGGCCAGGGCGACGGGCTGTTCCTGCCGATGGGGGCGTCCAAGGCGATCCGGGTGCAGGGCGCCTGGGTCACCGAGGCCGAGATCCGGCAGGTCGCCAAGCACGTCACCGGGCAGCTGCAGCCGCAGTACCGCGACGACGTCGCCGCGGCCCCGGAGTCGTCGGCGAAGGTCGCCGAGGACATAGGCGACGACCTGGAACTGGTGCTGGAGGCGGCCACCCTGGTGGTCAACCTGCAGCTCGGCTCGACGTCGATGCTGCAGCGCAAGCTGCGGGTCGGCTTCGCCAAGGCCGGACGCCTGATGGACATCCTGGAGACCCGCGGCGTCGTCGGCCCCTCGGAGGGCTCCAAGCCGCGCGAGGTGCTGGTCAAGCCCGACGATCTGGACGAGGTGCTGGTCAACCTCCGCGAGGGCTGACCCGCCCCGAGCCGCGCACGCCGGGGACGGTTCTTCTTCGTGCGATTCTCGAAGCTCGGGGACGGGTTCTTTCGATGCGAGATTCGCACGTCGGGGACACACCCTCCGCTGCGCCGCGCTCGAGAACCGTCCCCGATCTGCGAACTTCGAACGCGAAGAACCGTCCCCGACGTGCGCGCGGCGGTGCTCACCGCACCCTTGCGACACTTGGTCGATCACCCCGAGCCAGCGCACAGGCTGCTGGGATAGATTGCTGACGTGACCGCGCGCGTACATCTGGTGAGCCTGGGTTGTGCGCGCAATGACGTCGATTCCGAGGAGCTGCTGGCCCGGCTCGAGCAGGGCGGCTTCGAACTCACCGACGATCCGGACGCCGCGAGCGCGATCGTGGTCAACACCTGCGGCTTCATCGACGCCGCCAAGAAGGACTCGGTCGACACGATTCTCGCGGCCGCCGACCACAAGCGGTCCGGGCGGGCGAAGGCCGTGGTGGCCGTCGGCTGTCTCGCCGAACGCTACGGACGCGAACTGGCCGACGCGCTGCCCGAGGCGGACGCCGTGCTCGGCTTCGACGCCTACCCCGATATCGCCGACCGGCTGCGCTGGATCATGGCCGGCGGCCAGCACGACGCGCACCGGCCCCGGGACCGCCGCCGGTTGCTGCCGCTGGCGCCGTCCGAACGTCCTGCCGCGGCCCGTGACGTGGTGCTGCCCGGCCATCGGACGCCGGCCAGCGGCCCGCGGGTGCTCCGGCACCGCCTGAGCGACGCACCGATGGCGCCGCTCAAGGTGGCCTCCGGCTGCGACCGGCGCTGCACCTTCTGCGCCATCCCGTCGTTCCGTGGCTCCTACCTGTCGCGTCCGGTCGACGAACTCCTCGCCGAGGCCCGCTGGCTGGCCGAACGGGGCGTCAAGGAACTCTTCCTGGTCAGCGAGAACACCTCCTCCTACGGCAAGGACCTGCAGGCCGGCCCTCGTGCCCTCGAACACCTGCTCACCGCGCTCGCCACCGTCGACGGCATCGAATGGCTGCGGGTGTCGTATCTGCAGCCGGCCGAGCTGCGTCCGGGGATGATCGAGGGAATGCTGGCCGTCGACAAGGTGGTGCCGTACTTCGACCTGTCCTTCCAGCACGCCGCCCGAGGGGTGCTGCGGCGGATGCGGCGCTTCGGCGACCCCGACTCCTTCCTCGGCCTGCTGGACCGGGTCCGCAGCCTCGCCCCTGCGGCCGGCGTCCGCAGCAACGTCATCGTCGGCTTCCCCGGCGAGACCGAGCACGACCTCGCCACCCTGGCCGACTTCGCATCCGCCGCCCGGCTGGACGCCCTCGGCGTCTTCGGCTACTCCGACGAACAGGGCACCGAGGCCGAAACCCTCGGCGACAAGGTGCCGCCGGAGGTGATCGCCGAACGGGTGGAGCTGATGTCCAGCCTCGCCGAGGAGGTCTGCGCCCAGCGGGCCGAGGACCGGGTGGGCGAACGCGTCCGCGTCCTGATCGAGCAGCCGGACGGCCGCACCGGACGCGCGGCGCACCAAGGCCCCGAGGTGGACGGCGGCACCCGGCTGAAGGGCGTCCGGCACCCGGTGGGTAGCCTGGTGTGGGCAACCGTCAGCGCCGCCGATGGCATCGACCTGATCGCATCCGAGGCCTCATGAGCAGCCAACCGAGCCGGCTGAACGCCGCGAACGCCCTCACCCTGCTGCGCCTGGTGCTGGTGCCCGTGTTCGCCTGGATGCTGCTGAGCCATCCGGACGACCTGGGCTGGCGGCTGGGCTCCACCGCGGTGTTCGCCATCGCCATCGCCACCGACGCCGTGGACGGCCGGATCGCCCGCAAGTACAACCTGATCACCGACTTCGGCAAGCTGTGGGACTCGATCGCCGACAAGGCGCTGACCGGCATGGCGTTCATCGGGCTGAGCATCGTCGGCGAACTGCCCTGGTGGATCACGGCGCTGGTGCTCATCCGCGAGTGGGGCATCACCTGGATGCGGGTGGCGATGCTGAAATACGGGGTGATGGCGGCGAACGCCGGCGGCAAGCTGAAGACCGTGCTGCAGAGCGTGGCGCTGCTGCTGTTCCTGCCCGGCCTGCCGCTGATGCCTGCCTGGCTACAGTGGATCGCCTGGATCGCGATGGCAGCCGCGGTGCTGGTGACCCTGGTGACGGCGCTGGCGTACATCCGCGAGGCGATCGCATTGCGCCGGAACAGTCTGGCCGAACAGGAGAAGTAGATGCCCAACCGGTCGCTCGCAGAAGTCGTCGGCCGGACGCTGGCCGAGCGGGGGCTGACGCTGGCCACCTCGGAATCCCTGACCGGCGGCCTGCTGGGGGCAACCATCACCGCGGTGCCGGGGGCGTCCCAGTACTACCTGGGCGGCGTGGTGGTCTACGCCACCGAGCAGAAGGCGCGGATCGGCGGCGTCAACCCGTCCGTGCTGAAGTCGCACGGCGTGATCTCGGAGCAGACCGCGGTCGAGATGGTGATGGGCGTCCAGCGGCTGACCGGCGCGGACTACGCCCTGGCCGCGTCCGGTGTGGCCGGCCCGGCCCCGCAGGAGGGGCATCTGCCCGGCGTGGTGTGGATCGCGGTGGCCGGTCCGAGGGTCGGTGCGCTGCGGCCGTCGCCGGTGGCGCTGCGGTTCGAGTTCGAGGGCGATCGCGGTCCGGTGCGCGAGCAGACCGTCGCGGCCGCCCTGCAGATGCTGCGCGATCTGCTCGACCCCATGGAGCGCGACTGACCATCGGTCGGGCGCTGGTCCCACCTCCGTCGGCCCGTCGGGGACGCCCCGTGCAGTCCGGCGCCGGCCGGTCGGGCTGATCCATCAGTCGGCCGGACGCCCGAGGCGGCCGGTGTCGGCGCCGACCCGGCGGCGTCCGGGAACATAACCTGCGCGCCGCGTGTTGAGGCAGGACGTCGATGAGAGCGATGGATGGGTAGAGTCGTGGGCATGATCGCCGCCGAGGCCGACCGGCCGCAGTTGATGCGAGAGCTGCTGGGTGAGTCGTTGCGTGAACTGCGCAACGCCGATCGGCGCACCCTGCGCGAGGTGTCGTCGTCCGCACGGGTCAGTCTGGGCTATCTCTCCGAGATCGAGCGTGGCCAGAAGGAGCCGTCGAGCGAGCTGCTGAACGCCATCTGTGGCGCCCTCGGGGTGCCGCTGTCGCTGGTGCTGCGGCGGGTCAGCGACAAGTACGACGATCGCGACCCGGTGGTGCACCTGCCGGTGCGTTCGCGCGTGGCCGCCTGAGGTGCGCGAAGCCGAACTCTGGTCGCGGTTGACCCACCATCTGGGACGCGTGCAGGCGCTGATCTGGGCCGAGGGCCATGTGATCTCCGAACTCGGCAGCCGCACCGTGCGCGAGGCGCTCGCCGCCGGGGTGCCCTGCAAGCAGATCTGGCGTGCGGTGTGGCAGAACCTGGAGCTTCCGGCGTCCGAACGCTGACGGCGTGTCGGGTGTCTTTCGAACATCTGTTCGGTAGTCTCACTGTCGAGTTGCCCGCGGGTGCCGAGCCGTTACCCACAGGGCGCGAACGAGTTTGACGTTTCTGTCAGTGCTCGTTCGTATGGTGACAGAGAAGGCATCGGGAGCACGGCGGCCGGCCGAGCGAGGGAAGGACACACGACATGGCGATTGCAGATCGCGAGAAGGCGCTCGAGGCGGCGCTCGCCCAGATCGAGAAGCAGCACGGCAAGGGTTCGGTGATGCGCCTGGGCGAAGAGACC
>CALMIQ010000508.1 GCA_937863965.1 uncultured Micropruina sp. | reverse complement strand
GGTGGAGACGAAGGGACTCGAACCCTCAACCTCGACCTTGCAAAGGTCTTGCGCTGCCAGTTGCGCCACGTCCCCGGTCGGTGTCCCACGTGCTGCCGCGTCGCGGAACGCCGACGATCCTATCCTGAATCGGCCGGCCGTCGGATCGACCCCCGAGGCGAGCGGCAACTACCCTGGAACCCATGTGGTCCAAGCGCGAGGTGATCGACTACGCGCTGCAACGCCGGCACACCCTGCAGGCGCTGCGGCGGTCGCCGCGCACCCTGTCCCGCTCGGACGCCTGCGATGCCGACCCGATGCTGATCCGTGCGGCCCTGCATCACGGCGAGGACGCGCCCGATCGCTGCCCGATCTGTGAGGCCCGGATGGTGCACCTGCACTACGTCTTCGGCGAGCAGCTCGGGCAGTATTCGGGACGGATCAAGTCGAGCGCCGAGCTGGACCAGATGCAGAACGAGTTCGGCGAGTTCAAGGTGTGCGTCGTCGAGGTGTGCACCGACTGCGGCTGGAACCACATGATCAGCTCCTTCCTGCTGGGCGACGGCGTCAAACGCCGGCCGCCGCGCCGTCAACGAACCGTCGAGGACATCTATGGCTGAGGCCCCCACGCGCACCTCCGGCAAACCGGCCAAGAAGAAGAGCGGCTGGCGCCGCTTCTTCACCTGGCTGGGCGTCGCCGTCCTGGCCCTGGCCGTCGCCGGCGGGACCGTTCTCGGCGTGGCGTACGCCACCGTGACCCTGCCGGACGCGAACGCGGACTTCCAGACCAACACCTCCTTCGTCTACTACCGCGACGGCAAGGAGAAGATCGGCAGCTACCAGATCCAGAACCGGCAGACGCTGGCCTACGCCGACATTCCGCAGAACGTGAAGGACGCCATCGTCGCCGGCGAGAACCGGTCCTTCTGGACCGATCCGGGTATCTCCATTCCGGGCATGGTGCGGGCCGCGCTCTCGGTCATCCGCGGCGAGGACGTCGTCGGCGGCTCGACCATCACTCAGCAGTACATCAAGGTGCTCTACCTCACCCAGGACAAGAGCTACACCCGCAAGTTCACCGAGATCCTGCTGGCCGCCAAGGTGGGCAACGAGCTCTCCAAGGAGCAGATCCTCGAGGGTTACCTGAACACGGTCTACTTCGGACGCGGCGCGTACGGCGTCGAGGCGGCGTCCCAGGCCTTCTTCGGCAAGCCGGCCGCGAAGCTGACCGACGCCCAGGCGATCGCGCTGACCGCGATGATCAACGACCCGGGCAACCTCGACCCCGCCCAGGGCAAGAAGCAGGCCGCCGACCTGCTCGAGCGCTATCAGTACACGATCAACGGCATGGTCGAGATGGGCAAGCTGACCGAGGCGCAGAAGGCCGAGATGTACGACGCGCTGCCGAAGTTCCCCGAGGTGGAGCGCGACTCCCAGTTCGGCGGGCCGAAGGGCTTCCTGCTCAACATGGTGCAGACCGAGCTGCGGGCCAAGGGCTTCACCGACGAGCAGATCGCCGGCGGCGGCCTGAGCATCGTCACCACCTTCGACGCCAAGGCGCAGGAGGCGGCCGTCGAGGCCGCGCAGACGATCACCTCGCAGACCGTGCGCGGCGACGCTAAAAAGGCCCGCAACCTGCACGCCGGGCTGGCCTCGGTCGACGTCGAGAACGGCGGCGTCGTCGCCCTCTACGGCGGCCCGGACTTCGTCAAGAGCAGCATGAACTGGGCGACCACCCCGCGTCCGACAGGTTCGACCTTCAAGCCGTACGCGCTGGGGACGGCGCTGAGCCAGGGCTTCACCCTCAACGACGTCTTCAACGGCTCGCAGTTCACCCCGCCCGGCGAGGGCGTCCCCGTCCGCAACGCCGGCAACCGCAACTACGGACGGGTCACGCTGCAGCAGGCGACCACCAACTCGATCAACACCGCCTTCGTCGACCTCGAGGGCAACATGAAGGACGGCCCGAAGGAGACCCTGCAGTTCGCCCGGGACGCCGGGCTGCCCGAGGCGCCCGGGTGGGAGCCGGTCAGCCGGGTTCCGCTGGGCATCCCCGAGGTCAGCCCGCTGAGCCAGGCGTCCGGCTACGCCACCTTCGCCAACGGCGGCAAGCACGCCCCCGTCCACGTGGTCGCCCAGGTGAAGGACGCCGCGGGCGCCGTCGTCTACCGCTCGGACGCCAAGGCGGAGCAGGCCATCGACGCCGATGTCGCCAACGACGTCGCCTACGCCCTCACCCACGTGGTGCAGGACGGCACCGCGGCCCGGGCGGGCGGCATGGGCTTCCCGATCGCGGGCAAGACCGGCACCTACTACATCCGCGACGCCAAGGGCGGCTCGAAGACCGCCGCCTGCTGGTTCGTCGGCATGAGCAAGCAGATCTCCACCGCCGTGATGTACGTGGCCGGCGACGAGGGCACCGACAACCTCGACACCTACTATCCGGGCTTCTTCGGCTCCGGCCCGCCGCTGAGCACCTGGATGGCCTACATGCGGGTGGCGCAGCAGGGGCTGAAGGACGTCTCCTTCGATCCGCCGACCCACCGGGTGTCCACCCAAACCCCCACGCTGCCGCCGCGGACCTCGACGCCGACGGCGACGAGGACGGCCACGGCGACCGCGAAGCCGACCGAGACGGCGACGACCGGGCCGACCGACGGCCCGACAGATGATCCCACCAACGATCCGAGCAACCGGCCCTCCGAACGGCCCAGCGGCAGACCCACCGACCGATGACCGAGGCGCGGGCGCTGGGCGGTGCGGTCGGCCGCCGGGCCGAGCGCACCGGGGTGTGGTTCAACCCGCAACCCTGGGTGCTGCTCGCCGGCACGTTGTCGTACCTGCTGCTGATGCTGCGCCAGCTGCCCTGCCTGATGGGTGGGCCGGTCTACAAGGCGATGTGCTACACCGACATCCGGCCGCTGTTCTACTACCGCGGCCTGGCGGAGGGGAAGATCCCGTTCATCGACGCCGACGTCGAGTACCCCGTCCTGACCGGTGCGCTGATGGAGGCCGCCCGGCGGATCACGCTGCTGCTCGGCGGCCAGACCGGGCCGGACGTCCCGGACGCGGTGCTGACCCGGACGGCGACGCTCTTCTTCGGCGTCAACACAGTGCTGCTGTTCGGGTTCTTCATGGTGGTGCTCTGGGCCCATCTGCGGCTCGCCCGGCCCTGGGACGCGATGATGATCGCGATCGCGCCGGCGGTGATCACCACAGGCCTGGTCAACTGGGACTTCATGGTGCTGGCGTTCACCGCGCTGGGCATCCTCGCCTGGGCGCGCCGGCGTCCGGGCTGGGCCGGGGTGTGGTGGGGCCTCGGCGTCGCCGCCAAGCTGTACCCGCTGCTGCTCCTGGTTCCGCTCGCCGTGCTGTGCTTCCGGTCGGCCCGGCTGAAGGCGTTCGGGCTGGCCGTCGCCGGGACGGCCGGCAGCTGGATCGCGGTGAACCTGCCGGTGTACCTGCTCAGCCCGTCCGGCTGGCTGCACTTCTGGACCTTCAACGTCGACCGCGGTGCCGACCTGGGTTCGATCTGGTACGTGCTCAGCCTGGCCGGGCGCCCGGTCGAGGACGCGTCCGGCGCCCAGACCTGGTGGATGGTGGTCGGGACGGCGGCGATCTGCCTGCTGCTCTTGCTCGCCCCGCGGCGTCCCCGGCTGGCCCAGGGCTTCCTGCTGCTGATGGTGCTGTTCCTGGTCGTCAACAAGGTGTACTCGCCGCAGTACGTGCTGTGGCTGCTGCCGTTCGTGGTGCTGGCCCGCCCCCGCTGGCGCGACTGGCTGATCTGGAGCGCCGGCGAACTCGTCTACTTCGTGGCGATCTGGCTGCATCTGGACGGCGCCCTGGAATCCGGCTCGGGCGGCCAGGGGATGTACCAGGCGTCCGTGCTGATCCGGATCGGCGCCCAGCTCTGGATCGCCGGTCTGGTCGTCCGTGACATCCTGTGGCCCGCGTTCGATCCGGTCCGGAACCCGTGGTGGCGGGACCGGGGCGGCCCGGCGTCACCACTGCTGGACGACCCGGACGGCGGGGTGCTGGACGGGGCGCCGGACGCGCCCTGGATGCGGGTGCTGCCATGGCTGCGGTGATGCTCCGCCCGTCGGTGCCGGCGGCGGCCCCGGTGGTGCGCGACGGCGGCCGGCTGGTCGTCCAGACCTGGCTGTTCAGCAGGCTGCTGCTGGTCGGCGTCGCGCTGTGGGTCGGCGTCACCACCGGCCGATCGGCCGGCGACATGCTGGCCAACTGGGACGTCCAGCACTACTTCGCGATCGCCACCAACGGCTACACCGGCGACAACGACATCGCCTTCTTCCCGGGCTGGCCGCTGGTGCTGCGGGCCTTCTCGATGGTCGGCGTCCCGATGCTGTGGGCGGGCGTCGGGCTGGCCCTGATCTGCTCGGCGCTGGCCGCGGCGGCCCTGCACCGGCTCGGCGGACCGATCGCCGCCGTGGTCTGGTTGCTGGCCCCGACAACGGTGTTCACCCTGGTGCCCTACACCGAGGCGCCGTTCTGCGCGGCCGCGTTCTGGGCCTGGGAGCGGGCCAAGCGGGGTCGTTGGGGCGCCGCCGCGAGCCTGGCCGCGATCGCCTGCACGCTGCGGGTGTCGGGGCTGTTCCTGCTGGGAGCGCTGGTCATCCTGGCGCTCACCGACGGACGCCGCCGCGGCCGGGCGGGTGGTGCGGCGAATCCGGCCGTCGGCCGGCCGGGTCCGTCCATCGGCTGGCCGGGTGCCCTCTCCGGTTGGGCGAGCCCTCCGTCGGGTCGCCCGGGCGCGGCGTCCGGCCGGTCGAGCGACCCGTCCGGCCGGTCGCGCTGGTCTGGACCGCTCGCGCGGTGGTTCCGGCCGGCCGTCCCACCGGCCGTGGCCTACCATCCCGCGGCGCCGGTCATCGGCTGGCGCGACCGCGTTCGGGCGCTGACCTGGCTGCTGATCCCGGCGCTCACCCTGTTCGCCTACATGGCCTTCCTGCACGACCTGACCGGCGACTGGAACGCCTGGTACCGGGCGCAGTCCACCGGCTGGCCGCGCGGCTTCACCTGGCCCTGGGTGTCGTTGCAGCACACGCTCGAGGCGGCGTCCTCGAACGCCTACCCGGCCTACCCCGAGTGGTCGTGGGTGTTCCGCGGCGAGATCATCGCGATGGCGCTCGGCCTGCTGGTGACCATCGCCTGCCTGGTTCGCCGGCAGTGGGGCGAGGCGTCCTGGGTGGGTGTGCAGGTACTCGCGTTCTCCTGCTCGTACTGGTTCCTCAGCGTGAACCGGGCCGTGCTGTTGTGGTTCCCGTTGTTTGTGCTGATCGGCGAGGTGTTGTCGGGCGGTTGGAACGTGACGCCTCGCCGGCGCCGCCTGCGGATCCTGCTCACCGTGCTCGGCTTCGTCGTCGCCGGAATACTGCTCTGCTTCTGGGCCTGGCTGTTCTTCACCGGACGCTGGGCCAGCTGACCGGCGGCGACCACCGCGGCCGGGGTCGGTCCGGCCCGCTCGTCGTCGGCGGCGCGGGGCATGTGGTGCAATGCGGGCGTGAGTGATCCATCCGGCCTCGCCGACGCGCTGCGTGCGGCGCTGGCCGCCGAGGCGAACCCCGAGCGCGCGGCCGGCCAGCAGCGGTACATGAAGTCGGCGCTGCCGTTCCACGGGGTGCCGGTGCCGCGGGTCCGCGCGATCGTCCGTACGATGGCCGCCGCCCATCCGCTGCCCGACCGGGCGAGCTGGCTCGCGGCCGTCCGGGCGATCTGGGACGACGCGACGCACCGCGAGCAGCGCTACGGCGCGATCGGCCTGCTGCGGCACCGGCGGTACCGCGCGTGGCTGACCCCCGACGAGGAGTCGGTCGAGCTGCTGCGGCACCTGGTGACGAGCGGCGCCTGGTGGGATCTGGTGGACGAACTGGCGGCCCACGTGGCGGGGGAGTTCCTGCGCGCCGACCCGCCGACGATGGTGCCGGTGCTGCGCGGCTG
>CALMIQ010000507.1 GCA_937863965.1 uncultured Micropruina sp. | reverse complement strand
TCTTGACGTAATCGAACATAAGTTCGATCATCGAGGTATGACGATCGCTGTCGGCACTCCGACTCAGGGTCCGGACGCCCGCCTGGAGGGCGTCCGCCGGGTGCAGGGCGATGTCCGCTGGGCCGGCACCCGCGACGACCGCCTGTTGCCGATTCCGCCGGCGTTGGCCGGATCGTTGCCGGGCGGTGGGCTGGCGCCGGGTTCGGCGTATTCGGTGACCCCGGGAGCGCTCCTGCTGGCCCTGCTGGCGGAGCCGTCCCGGGAGGGCTCCTGGTGCGGTGTGATCGGCATGCCCGAGCTCGGTGCCGAGGCAGCCGAACAGGCAGGGTTGAACCTCGGACGGTTGGCGCTGGTGCCACGTCCCGGTGAGCGTTGGTTCGCGATCGCGGCGGCCATGGCCGAGGTCATGCCGGTGGTCGCGGTGCGTCCCGGAAGCCGGGTGCGGGACGGCGACGCCGCGCGCCTGGCCGCCCGGTTGCGCAGCAGCGGGACGGTGCTGCTGGTGGCCGGTCCGTGGCCCCGGGTGGAGGCCACCCTGGGCACCTCGGCGCCGCGCTGGTCGGGAATCGGGTCGGGGCACGGCTATCTGAGGGTCCGGGAGGTGCTGGTGACCGTCACCTCGAAGCGGTTCCCGGCTCCCCGGCAGATCCGGCTGTCGCTGCCGGACGACACCGGCCGGCTGTCGGCGATGCCGGTGCCGGCCCCGCATGGCGACGGCACGGTGACCACCGCCGCTCCGATCCGGCACGAGTCCGGCGAGGTTCCCCTGCGGGTGGTGAGCTGATGGCCGGCCCGGAGCCCCGACGGTGCCTGGTGGTGTGGTTCCCGGATTGGCCGGTGACCGCCTGGAGCCGGGTCGAGGCGAGCGCGGGGCACGCCAGCGCCGGGGACGGAACGGATGGCGGGGGCCGGTCCGGCGATCCGGACGCCGTCACCGCGCCGGTGGCGGTCCTCGAGGCGGGCCGCGTCCTCGCCTGCTCGGCGACGGCGCAGGCCGAGGGCGTCACGGAGGGGATGCGCCGCCGCGAGGCCCAGGCCCGCTGCCCCGGACTGGTGCTGGTGCCGGCCGACCACGGACGCGACGACCGGATCTTCGCCACGGTGCTGGACCGCCTGGAGCAGGTCGCGCCGGGCTTCCAGCTCGTCCGTGCCGGCCTGTGCGCGCTTCCCGCCCGCGGCATCGCCCGGTACTACGGCGGCGAACTGCCGGCGGCCGAGGTGCTGCTCGACGTGCTGGTCGAGGCCGGCATCGCCGATGCCCGGGTGGGGGTGGCCGACGGGCTGTTCACCGCCGAGCAGGCGGCCCGGCTCACCGAAGCAGCCGAGCGGGCACGGGTCGTCCCGCCGGGCGGCGCGGCAGCGTTCCTCGCTCCCCTGCCGGTGACGGTGCTGGCCGACGATGCCCTGGCCGTCCTGCTGCGCCGGCTCGGCGTCCGCACCCTGGGGAATTTCGCGGCCCTGGAGCCAGCGGCGGTCCGGGAACGGTTCGGCGCCCACGGCGCCCGGCTGCACGCGCTGGCCGGCGGCCGGGACTCCCGTCCGCACGTTCCGCGGACGCCGCCGCCCGAGCTGACCCGCGAGGTGGGCTTCGAACCGCCCCTGGAACTGGTCGACCAGATCGCGTTCTCGGTGCGGGCGGACGCGGACGCGTTCGTCGCCGCGCTGGCCGCCGCCCGGCTGGTGTGCACCGAGCTGCGGGTCGGCTGCACCGATGCCGACGGCCGGGTCAGCGAACGGGTGTGGCTGCATCCGGCGGCCTTCGACGCCGCGGCGGTCGTCGACCGGGTGCGCTGGCAGCTCGCCGCCGCCGAGGGACTGCGCGGGGGGATAGCCGGCGTCCGGTTGGAGCCGGTGGCCCTCGACGACGCCGCACACCACGAGCCGGGCCTGTTCGGCGCCGGGGTGGACGACCGGATGCACCACGCGCTCTCCCGGGTCCAGGCGATGCTCGGCCACGAGGGCGTGGTCACCCCGGTGATCGCCGGCGGCCGCTGGCTGGCCGAGCGGCAGCAGCTGGTGCCGTGGGGCGAGCGGGTGGTCCCGGCCTCGTCGCGGGCCGAGCCCTGGCCGGGTTCGCTGCCGGCGCCCGCCCCGGCGACGGTGTTCCCGGGGCGCCATCCGGTGGCCGTGCTGGACACCACGGACGCCGCGGTCGCGGTGGACGAGCGGGACGTGCTGTCGGCCGTCCCGGCCGTGCTGGTGGACGGCGGGCGGCGGCGTCCGATCGAGGCGTGGGCGGGGCCGTGGCCGGTCGCCGAGCGGGGCTGGGACGCCGCCCGCGGCCGCCGGGCGCACCGCTTCCAGGTCGTGGACGCCGACCAGACCGCCTGGCTGCTGGTGCTGGAGCAGGGCTCCTGGTGGGCCGAGGGCAGGTACGACTGATGGGCGGGTGCGACTGATGGGGTTCGACAATCCGCCGATGCCCTGGCGGCAGATGGAGCGGACGCTGAGCAACCGCCCCGGCGATGATCCGGTGCCCGACGAGGCGCCGTTCTCGTGGAAGCGCGGACCGTACGTGCCGCCGCCGATCCAGCGCCCGGCGAACCCGGTGCCCTACGCGGAGCTTCATGCGCACTCGTCGTTCTCCTTCCTCGACGGGGCCTCCGGGCCGGCGGCGTTGGTCCAGCAGGCGGAGCGGCTCGGCCTGCACGCCATGGCGCTCACCGATCACGACGGGTTCTACGGCGTGGTCCGGTTCGCCGAGGCCGCCGAACC
>CALMIQ010000506.1 GCA_937863965.1 uncultured Micropruina sp. | reverse complement strand
CACTCTTGAGTGAGGGTTGAGCCTTGTCGATGATCAGGAACTTTTGCACCGCAGCCAGCGATCCGCAGGCGAGAATCGCGCCAACGAGTGCTGCAACGAGAGATTCGAGCAGGAAGGGCAGCATGATGTACCAGTTCGACGCCCCCACCAGACGCATGATGCCGAGCTCACGGCGCCGCGAGAAGGCGGCCATCTTGATGGTGGTGGCGATCTGTAGGGCCGCCGCGAGCAACAACAGCAGGCTCAATCCGATGGTGGTCCACTTGGCGACGTTCAACCACTCGAACAGCGGGTTGAGGTACTGCCGCAGGTCCTGCACGGCCTGGACGCCGGGCAGACCGGCCACCGCCGAGACCACCCCCTCGTACTGCTCGGGGTCCTTCAGCTTCACCCGGAACGAGTCCTGCATCATCTCGACGCTCATGTCGGCCAGCACCGGGGAGTCCTTGTAGACCCGCTTGAAGTCCTCCCAGGTCTCGGCCTTGCTCTCGTAGTAGACGGTCTCGACCTCGGGATTGGTCTCCAGCGCGGTCTTGATCGCCTGCCGCTGGGCGTCCGTGACGTCCTGGCCGGGGGCGCAGTTGCGTCCTGAGGAGGCCTTCACGCACAGGAAGACGCTGATCTCGATCTTGTCGTACCAGCGACCCTTGGCGAGTTCGACCTGCTGGGCGCCGAGCAGCCCGCCGCCGAAGAGGGTGAGCGAGACCCACATGGTGACGATCACCGCGAAGGTCATGGTCAGGTTTCGGCGCAGGCCGGACCAGGCCTCACGCAGGGTGTGCCGCATGGCGGGCTCCTTCGTGGTTTCGGTGCGGGCGGTCGGGATTCATCGCGCTGCTCACTGGTAGCCGTAGACGCCCTTGCTCTGGTCGCGGACGAGCTGGCCGTCCACGAGTTCGATCACCCGTTTGCGCATCTGGTCGACGACGGCGGAGTCGTGGGTGGCCATCACCACGGTGGTGCCGGTGCGGTTGATCTGGTCGAGCAGCTTCATGATGCCGATGCTGGTGGTCGGGTCGAGGTTGCCGGTGGGTTCGTCGGCGAGCAGGATGGCCGGCCGGTTGACGAATGCGCGGGCGATCGCGACCCGCTGCTGCTCACCGCCGGAGAGTTCCTCCGGCAGCCGGTTGCCCTTGCCCTGCAGGCCGACCAGCTCGAGGGTCTCGGGTACGACCTTCCTGATCGCGGAGGTCGGCTTGCCGATCACCTGCAGCGCGAACGCCACGTTCTCGGTGACGGTCTTGCCGGGCAGCAGCCGGAAGTCCTGGAAGACCACGCCGAGCTGGCGACGCAGGCCGGGCACCTTCCAGCCGTGCAGCCGGCCGAGGTCCTTGCCGGCCACGAAGATGCGGCCCTTGGTCGCCCGGTACTCGCGCAGCACCAGCCGGATGAACGTCGACTTGCCCGAGCCGGAACTGCCGACCAGGAAGACGAACTCGCCCTTGTCGATGGTGACGCTGATCCCGGACAGCGCCGCCCGGCGCTGTCCCTCATAGACCTTGGTGACGTCCTCGAACGTGATCACGTTGCTACTCCGGTCGGTCTCGACGGTGGGGGAAGTTCCTGAGAAACACTCAGCCGACCAGAATGGAGTCTAGGCGAGGACGCCGCCCCGGCCGGCACGCCACGCCCTGCCGGCTACCGCTCGCCCTGCTGCCGGCGCCAGCGGATGCCGGCGTCGATGAAGCCGTCCAGGTCGCCGTCGAAGACGGCGTCCGGGCTGCCCACCTCGTACTCGGTGCGCAGGTCCTTGACCATCTGGTACGGGTGCAGCACGTAGGAGCGCATCTGCGAACCCCACGAGTTGCCGCCGTCGCCCTTGAGCGCGTTCAGCTCGGCCTCGCGTTCGCGCCGGGCCCGTTCCAGCAGCCGCGATTGCAGCACCTTCATCGCGGCGACCTTGTTCTGCAGCTGGCTCTTCTCGTTCTGGCAGCTGACCACGATGCCGGTCGGCAGGTGGGTGAGCCGGACGGCCGAGTCGGTGGTGTTCACGCTCTGCCCGCCCGGGCCGGAGCTGCGGAAGACGTCCACCCGGACGTCGGCCTCGGGGATGTCGATGTGGTCGGCTTCCTCGGTGACCGGCAGCACCTCGACCCCGGCGAACGAGGTCTGCCGGCGTCCCTGGTTGTCGAACGGGCTGATCCGGACCAGCCGGTGGGTGCCCTGCTCGACGCTCAGCGTGCCGTAGGCGAAGGACGCCTTGACCGTGAAGGTGGCGGACTTGATGCCGGCCTCCTCGGCGTAGGAGATGTCGTACACCTCGGCCGGGTAGCCGTGCCGCTCCGACCAGCGCAGGTACATCCGCAGCAGCATCTCGGCGAAGTCGGCGGCGTCCACTCCCCCGGCCTCGGACCGGATGGTGACCACGGCGTCGCGCTCGTCGTAGTCGCCGTTGAGCAGGGTGCGGACCTCGAGCGCCTGGATGTCGGTGGCCAGCCGGCCGAGTTCGCGCCCGGCCTCGGCGATGGTGTCGGGGTCGGACTCCTCCTGGCCGAGTTCGATCAGCACCTCCAGGTCGTCCACCCGCTGCCGCAGCGCGGTCAGCCGGTCGACCTCGGCCTGCAACGCGGACAGCCTCGAGGTCACCCGCTGGGCGTTCTCCTGGTCGTTCCACAGATCGGGGGCGGACGCCTGCTCCTGCAGCTCGGCGATCTGTTCCTTCTTGGCCGCGGGGTCGAGCACCGTCTCGATGGACGACAGCGTCTTGTCGAGTTCGGTGAGGTCGGAGAGCAGATCAGCGGCAGGCACGATGGTGGAGTCTACCGCCCCGGCCCCGGCCCGGCGTCAGGCGTGGGAAGCGACGGGCCGCCGGGACAGCTGCGCGGCCCCGCAGAGCGCGACCACGAGGCCGGCCAGGATCACCTTGATCGCCACGCTCAACCCGAAGGCCAGCGGTTCGCCGGTGACCGCGGTCCGGTGGTCACCCAGCCACGCGAGGATGCCACCGACCACAGCTCGACCGGCCAGGTGAGCAGGAACATCAGGGCGAAGCCGATCGACAGCGGACGCTTGCGCGCCCAGGAGTCCTTCGTAGTCACCTGGGCATTATCGCGGCAGAGTCCCGGCTGACGAGGTCACCGTTGCGGCGTGGTGGCGTGGAAGTGCTGGCGCAGCACGCGCGCCCACTTGTTGCCGGGCAGATCCCGCATCGCGGCCAGGCCGGTGGCGTACTTGCTGACCGAGACGGGCCGGTGCCCGGCCCTCCAGAGGCGGCGGTCGACCCCGGACGGGTGGAGCCCGGACTTGGTCTCGACGATCACCAGCTCGTGCAGGGACAGCGCGCGGCGGCCGTCGATCCAGGTCAGGTCGGTGTCGACGGTCACCCGGACGTCCGGTTCGGGCGGCACCAGCGTGGCCCGCCGGTAGCGGGTCACCAGGGCCGGGGCGAGATCGCCGGCCACGGACGGGTCGAGGCCGTGGCGGTCGAGGGTCTCCGCGGCGTAGCGCCGTCCGGGATCGGTGAGCCGGTCGCGGGCGGCCGGATCGTGGGCCATCCGGTCCTTCACGGTGATCTCGCGGTCGCCGCGCACCTTCACCTCAAGGAAGGCCTGGCCGGAATCGAGGTAGCTGCGGGTGCGGACCTTGAACCGGCGCCGGCGGCCGTGCGCCGACTGCCGGTAGCTGAGCAGGCCGGGTGTGTCGAAGTAGACCGACTCGTAGCGGAACCGGCGGCGTCCGTCGATCGCCAGCACCCGGGTGCGCGGGTCCAGCCCGCCCAGCAGCGCGGACGCCTGCGGCGCGCGCAGCAGGTACTTGCGGTCGACCCGGGTGAGCAGCTCGGCATCGGCCAGCAGTTCCGGCAGGCTCAGCGCCGGCAGGTGGTCGATCGGCAGGGTGGGCATCACAGGCCCGCTTCCTGGAGTTCCCGAGCGAGGCTCGGGCGGGGATCCTCCGGCAGCGCCTCGTAGCGCCGCGGCTGGCGGTAGCGGACGTCCACCACGGTCAGGTCGCGCACCAGGTCGAGCTGCTGCACGGTGACCTGGTCGATCCGGCCGGCGAGCAGGCCGGCGAGGACGTTGCGGAGTTCCGCCTCGTCGCTGATCGCCCGGTCCAGGGTGATCACCTGCTGGCGGGCGCGGCCCAGCAGCGCCGGGTGGTCACCCACCCACAGCGCCCCGACGACCATCGCCATCAGCCCGCCGGCGACGAGCAGGTCGGTGCCGATGCCGGCGATCAGGCCGAGGGCGAGCGACGCGAAGTAGTAGGCCACCTCGCGCTGGCTGATCTCGGTGGAGCGCAACCGGATGATCGACAGCACCCCGAACAGGCCGAGTCCCAGCCCGAGGCTGGTGGACGTCGCGGCGCCGAGCACCAGCGCCACCGCCATCACCCCGACGTTCACACCGAGGAAGGCGACCACCAGGTCGCGGCGGCGGTGCCGGCGGAAGTACAGCGCGAAGGTCAACAGGCTGATGGCGATCAGGTTGGCGGCGATCAGGGCGATCATGGTCATCGGGTCTCTCCTCGGTATGTGGTGTCGTGACTATCCAGCCAGCCGGACCTTTGAGGTTTCTGTGAGGGCGTTGTGACGCGGGGATGGGTTCGCGCCGGCCGGCGCGGGTCGCTCCCGCCCGGCGAAGATCAGCCGGCGCTGCAGGTGATAGCTGAGCACGAACAGCGGGGCCTCGGTGATCAGCTTGGCCGCCGCGGCGGGCAGGCCGAGACCGGCCAGCAGGGTGGTGCCCGCGACCGAGGCCGCCAGCAGTCCCAGCGCCAGCACGACGTAGCCGGCGACCGCGCGGCCCAGGCGTCCGGCCCGCCGGAACACGACGGTGCCGTTCAGCACGAAGTTCACCCCGGCGCTCAGCACCCGGGCGCCGGCGATCGACCACGGAATGGAGGCGGTCAGCCCGTACAGCACGACGAACACCGCGGTGTCCACCGCGAACGCGGCGAGCGAGGAGCAGGCGAACAACAGCACCGGCAGCAGCACCCGCACCGAGTCGGCGACGGGACGGAAGTGGGTCCCGGCGTTGTGGTCGAAGTAGAGCGTCTCGATCGGCACCTCGCGGACGGCCACCCCGGCGCCCGGGCAGCGCAGCAGCACGTTCTGCTCGTACTCGAACCGGGTGCCGGGGATGCCGGACGCCCAGCCGACCAGTCTGGCGGGGATGCCGCGCAGACCCGTCTGGGTGTCGGAGATCGCGAGGCCGGCGGCCATCCGGAACGACCAGCGCGCAACCGCGTTGCCGAACCGGCTCGCCGCCGGCACGGCGCCGGAGAATCCGCGGCAGCCGAGGATCAGGGACGCCTGCCCGGCGGTCGCCCGCACCACCCGCAGGATGTCGGCGGGGGTGTGCTGGCCGTCGCTGTCGGCGGTGACGACGTCCTCGCCGGGATGGGTGACCAGCAGCCGGCGCAGCCCTGCCTTCAGCGCCGCGCCCTTGCCCCGGTTGAGCGGCAGCTGGACGACCTCGGCTCCCGCCGCGCGCGCCGCGTCGAACGGGCCGGTGTAGGCCGGGCCGCTGCCGTCGTCCACCACCAGGACGTGCACCGCCGGGTCGAGCCGCCGTAGCCCGCTCACGACGTCGGCCAGCCGCCCGGTCGGCTCGTAGGACGGGATCAGGATGACGGCCATCGGATCACCGCCCCACGTAGAGGATGTCGGAGGTTGCCCGCTCACCCCGGTTCGAGGGCTGGTTGATCACCTCGCCGGCGAAGTACATCGTCGAGGATCCCCCGCCGTCGAGGTTGTAGGCGGTCGTGGCACCCAGGTCGAGCATGATCTGGGCCAGCTCGGGCAGGGTGGCGCCGCGGCTGTAGCCCTCCTCGCGCCCGTCCACCACCACGAAGACCAGATGGTTGGTGCCGATCACGCCGACCGCCGTGCGGGGCTGCTCGCCCTGAATCGAGTGGTTGCCGAAGTTGGTGTCGACCTCGACCTGGTCGATGCCGGCGACGACGCGGCCGTCCTCGACCAGTGCCGGGCCGAACGACAGCGTGTTCCACACCCCAGCCTCGACCAGCGCGGCGGCCGACGTGGTGGTCTCGTCATAGATCCGGGCGGTGCCGTCGGTGTAGAAGGCGATCCCCGCCCGCGCCGGCTCGTCGCGGTAGACGACCCCGTTGCGGATCACGATCCCGGTGTCCCGAAAGCCGTAGTAGTCGCCGTTGATGGCCAGGACGGCGTCGTGCCCGGCCGCGATCTCGCTGGTCTTCTGGGTGATGTTCTCGCCGAACTGGTTGTGGGCGAAGGCCGAACGCAGCGCGGTGGCGTCGTCCAGCACGACGTCGGCGACGTAGTAGGTGAGGGTGTCGCTGCCCGAGCCGGTGTTGACGGTCGTGATGGTGATCGAGGTGCCGCCCTTGGTGTAGCTGGTGTCGGTCAGCTCGGCGGTGGCGGTGTCGCCGGTGGGGGGCTGGGCGGTCGAGTTCTCCGCCTCGTACTGCGCGACGTCGGCGACCTCGACGTGCCAGACCACGAAGCGGTCCAGGGCCCAGGTGGCCGCCGTCCCGGTGGCGATCAGGGCCGCGGTACAGGTGGCGGCGATCCAGGCGCGAAGGCGGCGGCGAGCTGTCATGACGGGAAACTCCTTGGCGAGGCGATGGTTCGACCTTCGCCGCCCGCCCTGTGGGCGGGCCCGCCGTTCGCCGTCAGGCGGCTGATGGTTGCTGTGGAGTTCCTGTGAGCAGGATGGCCGTGGGCGATCCGACCACCGGCGTCTCAGCGCGAGCCGGCTAGGGGCCTTCCGGCGGCGCGGTCCTCTCGTCCAACTCCGCGAGGAACTCCCGAGCCTCGGAGACGGCGGGATCGGACGGGTCAGCGCGCCGCATGGCGCCGCGCAGGATCTTCGCCGCCTGGACCGGGTCGCCCTTGCTGTCGGCCAGCACGATGGCGTTGAGCAGGGCCTCCCGCAGCGGGGACGACTCACCGGCCGGCTCCTGAGGTCCGTCGGAGAAGAATCGTATCCAGTTGCCCGCGGGGTCGATCAGGCTGAACCCGGACACGCCTCCGGCGTTCTTGCGAGGCCGCGGGCGAGTGATCCGGGGATGGCCCGACACCGGGAGCATTCCGTAACGTGCCCGGAGCCCGGCAGCGAAGGTCTCGAACATCGCGGCGGTGTCGGCGACCAACACCCCGCAGGTGCTGTGCGACTGTTCGGCGAGGTGCCCATCGAGTCCGTAGTACTGGATGGGGAATCCGTGGCCTTCCAACGCGACGAACGGGTTCGGCCTGGTCTGCCTGTAGGTGACGGTGAAGCCGAGCGCGGTGAAGAACTCCGCGATCTCGTCGATGTCGGCACAGGGCAGCATCGGGATGACCTTGGGCGGCATGCCCCGAGCCTGTCACATCCGGCGCCGGCATCGCCCATGGGATCGGCGCCGACCGGGCCCCTTGCGTAGGCGGCGAGTGCACATCGGTCTGGACGACGGCGTCCTGGTGGGTGCAGAGGGACTCGAACCCCCGGCCACCTCCTTGTAAGGGAGGTGCTCT
>CALMIQ010000505.1 GCA_937863965.1 uncultured Micropruina sp. | reverse complement strand
CCGCCGCCGATGTGCCGGGTGGTGATCCGGCCGGAGTTGTTCCGGCCGCCGGTCTTCGGCTTGGGCACGACCAGGGACTTCTCCGGGGTCGAACGAGTCACCTCGGCGAAGTCGGACACGCTCGAGCCGCGACGGCCCGGGGTGGTCGGCTTGTACTTGCGAATAGCCATGTCGTTGTCTTCCCCTCGCTCAGACGCCGGCCGAGCCGAAGATGTCGATCCGCTGGCCCTCGGCGACGGTCACGATGGCCCGCTTGGTGTCGGGGCGCTTGCCCCAGCCGGCCCGCGTGCGGCGCTTCTTGCCCTGGCGGTTGTTGGTGTTCACGCTGGTGACCTTGACGTCGAAGACGGCCTCGACGGCGATCTTGATCTCGGTCTTGTTGGCGCTCGGGGCGACCAGGAACGTGTACTTGTTCTCGTCCAGCAGCCCGTAGCTCTTCTCGGAGACCACCGGCGCGAGCAGGATGTCGCGGTGGTCGCGGATCTTGTGGTCGCTCACTTCTCGCCCTCCTCATTGGACTCGGTCTCGGTGGACTCGGCCGTCTCGGCGCCGGTGAAGGCGGCCAGGGCGGCGGTGGTGAACACGACGTCGTCGGAGTTGAGCACGTCGTAGGCGTTCAACTGGTCGACGGCCAGCGCGTGCACGCTCGGCACGTTGCGCAGGCTCAGCCAGGCCACGTCCTCGTCGCGGCTCAGCACGACCAGGATCTTGCCGCCGCCGACCTCGGCAAGCGCCTGCAGCGCCGACCTGGTGGACGGGGTCTCACCGGCGACGATGGCCTCGATGACGTGGACGTTGCCGTTGCGGGCCCGGTCGGACAGCGCGCCGCGCAGGGCGGCGGCGATCATCTTCTTGGGCGTCCGCTGGGCGTAGCTGCGCGGCTGCGGGCCGTGCACGACGCCACCGCCGGTCCACTGCGGGGCGCGGCGCGAACCCTGGCGGGCGCGTCCGGTGCCCTTCTGCCGCCACGGCTTCGCGCCACCGCCGGCGACCTCGCCGCGGGTCTTGGTGGCATGCGTGCCCTGGCGGGCGGCGGCCTGCTGGGCCACCACGACCTGGTGGATCAGCGGCACATTGGTCTGGACGTCGAAGTAGTCGCCCGGCAGGTCGGCCGTGGCCTTCGAGCCCAGCACCTTGACGGTCTGCTTCTCGCTCATTCGGCAGCACCCTTCTTGGCGGCCGTGCGCACCACGACGAGCGAACCCTTGGGGCCGGGCACGGAGCCCTTGACCAGGATCAGCCCGCGCTCGGCGTCGACGGCATGGATCGTGAGGTTCTGGACGGTCACCTTGTCGACACCCATCCGGCCGGCCATCCGCATGCCCTTGAACACCTTCGAGGGGGTGGACGAGCCGCCGATGGAGCCCGGCGAGCGGTGCTTGCGGTGCACACCGTGGGAGGCGCGCAGACCGCCGAAGCCGTGCCGCTTCATCACGCCGGCGGTGCCCTTGCCCTTGCTGACGCCGGTCACGTCGACCACCTCGGTGGCGGCGAAGATGTCGGCGTTCAGCTCCTGGCCCAGGGTGTACTCGCTGGCGTCGGCGGTGCGCAGCTCGACGAGGTGCTTGCGCGGGGTGACGCCGGCGGCGTCGAAGTGGCCGGCGGCGGGCTTGGTGACCTTGGCGGGCTTGATCGCGCCGAAGGCCAGCTGGACGGCGGAGTAGCCGTCCTTCTCGGGGGAGCGGACCTGCGTGACGACGCACGGCCCGGCCTGGATCACGGTGACCGGAACGACCTTGTTGTTGGCGTCCCAGGTCTGGGTCATGCCGAGCTTGGTGCCCAGCAGGCCCTTCACTTTGCGTTCGTTAGACATGTTCGGCGACCTCAGGGGAGCTTGATCTCGATGTCGACACCGGCCGGCAGGTCGAGCCGCATCAGCGAGTCGACGGTCTTCGGCGTCGGGTCGAGGATGTCGATCAGCCGCTTGTGCGTGCGCATCTCGAAGTGCTCGCGGCTGTCCTTGTACTTGTGCGGAGAACGGATCACGCAGAACACGTTCTTCTCGGTGGGCAACGGCACGGGGCCGGCCACCTTGGCGCCGGTACGGGTCACGGTGTCGACGATCTTCTTCGCCGAGGAGTCGATGACCTCGTGGTCGTAGGCCCGGAGTCGGATCCGGATCTTCTGTCCCGCCACTGGTTTTCCTTCTGCTCGTCGGATGGTGCCGCTCCGACCCCCGCGGTCGGGCGTGTCGGGCCTATCAGGGCCGCGCACGATCCTGATTTCGGTCGTGGTAGGGCCCGGCTGACGACTCATCCGCCTGGGGGCACCACGGCATGACTGCCGCGGAGCAACCTGACGATTCTGTCACATCCGCGCGGGGGGCTTCAAATC
>CALMIQ010000504.1 GCA_937863965.1 uncultured Micropruina sp. | reverse complement strand
GGTCGGCGTGTCGGCGGTGATCATCGAGGACAAGACCGGCCTGAAGCAGAACTCGTTGTTCGGCACGGACGCCGTGCAGACCCTCGACGACCCGCACGAGTTCGCCGCGAAGCTCAACGCCGGCAAGCAGGCGCAGGTCACGCCCGACTTCATGATCATCGCGCGGCTGGAGAGCCTGATCGCCGGTGCCGGCGTGGACGATGCGATGGAACGGGCCAGGATCTACGTCGAAGAGGGCGGCGCCGACGGCATCATGGTGCACAGCCGGCACTCCGACGGCCAGGAGATCCGGGAGTTCCTCACCCGGTTCCGCGAGTACTCCGCCGACGTCCCGGTGGTGCTGGTGCCCACCACCTACAACCATCTGCTCGAATCCGAACTGGCAGAGATGGGGGCGAACATCATCATCCACGCCAATCACCTGCTCCGCAGCGCCTACCCGGCCATGTACAACACGGCGGTGAGAATCCTGGAGCACGGCCGCAGCAAGGAAGTGGATGACGAGATCATGTCCATCAAGGAAGTCCTGAGGTTGATTCCGGAGTGAGCAGCAACGCGATCGCACCCCAGGCGTTCTACGACCTGCTGGGCGAGCACGACATCGACCTCTTCGCCGGCGTCCCGGATTCGCTCCTGCAGGACCTCGCCGCCTACATCGACGACACCGCACCGCGCGAGAAGCACGTCATCACGGCGAACGAGGGCAACGCGGTCGCCCTCGCCGGCGGCTACCACATCGCCACCGGCCGATACGCCGCGGTGTATCTGCAGAACTCGGGGCTGGGCAACATGGTCAACCCGCTGCTGTCGCTGGCCGACGCCGAGGTGTACGGCCTGCCGATGCTGCTGATCGTGGGCTGGCGGGGCGAGCCGGGGGTGAAGGACGAGCCGCAGCACGTCGCCCAGGGACGGCTGACGCTGCCGCTCCTGGAGACGATGGGGATCGATCACCTCGTCCTCGACCCGGACGCCTGGCAGGCCCAGGTCACGACGGCGATCGAGTCGCTGCGGACGAGCCACCGGCCGGTCGCGCTGGTCGTCCGCAAGGGCGTCTTCGCCCGCTACGCCGGGACGCCGCGGCGCACCGACCTGACGCTGCGCCGCGAGCAGGCGTTGGAGGCGATCATCGACACGATCGGCCCGGCCGACTTCATCGTGTCCACCACCGGCAAGACCTCACGGGAGGTCTTCGAGATCCGCGAGCGGCGGGGCGAGGGGCACGCCAACGACTTCCTCACCGTCGGCGGCATGGGTCATGCCAGCTCGATCGCGATGGGGATGTGCCTGGGCACCGATCGCGACGTCTACTGCATCGACGGCGACGGGGCGTTCCTGATGCATCTGGGCGCGATCCCGGTCGTCGCCCAGCATGCGCGGCCGAACCTCCGCTACATCCTGATCAACAACGGCGCGCACGAATCGGTGGGCGGCCAGCCCACGGTGGCGTTCGACGTCGACATCCCGGCGATCCTGCGGGCCGGCGGTTTCGCCGGCGTCGAGACGGTGACCACCGCCGACGAGATCGCACCCGCGGTCCGCCGGCTCGGGGCCTCGCCCCGCACGGCCCTGGTGATAGAGGTCGCGCAGGGATCGCGCGCCGATCTCGGGCGTCCGACCACCACGCCGGTGCAGAACAAGGACGACATGATGCGGGAGTTCCGGGTGGGACACGGTCGATGAAGGCCCTGATCTTCAACTCCGGCCTCGGCAATCGGATGGGCGAGTTCACCCGGACCCACCACAAGTCGATGGCCCGCCTCGGCAACGGCGAGACGATCATCGGCCGGCAGCTGCGGATTCTCGCCGAGCACGGCGTCACCGAGTTCGTGATCACCACCGGCCCGTTCGCCGACCAGCTGATCGAGCAGACCCGGGCCCCCCGATTCGCCGGGCTCGACGTCACCTTCGTGCCGAACGAGGTCTACGACCGGACCAACTACATCTACTCGCTGTACCTGGCCCGCGGGCACCTCGACGACGACGTCCTGATGCTGCACGGCGACCTGGTCTTCAACTCCGGCATCCTGGGCCGGCTGCTGGACGACCCGCGTCCCGACCTGGGCCTGGTGAACCGGGCGCTGCCGCAGCCCGAGAAAGACTTCAAGGCGCGCGTGCTGGACGGCGTCATCCGCGAGGTGTCCGTGAGCATCACCGACGCCGACTGCCACGCCTTCCAGCCGCTGTACAAGCTGAGCCGCCGGGCGATGGGGGTCTGGCTGCGCCGGGTCGAGCAGTTCGTCGAGGCCGGCAACACGAAGGTCTACGCCGAGAACGCGCTGAACGAGGTGGCCGAGGAGGCCGGCATCGAGGCGTTCTCGTACGCCGGCGAGTCGGTCAACGAGGTGGACACCCTGGCGGATCTGGCCGCCGTCGCGGCGCAGATCAGGCTGTTCGACTTCGCCGAGCAGCCCGTGCTGGCCGAGCCGGACGACTACCGGCGCCTTCCCGAACTGCTGCGCTCCGCGGGGGTCGTCAAGCCGCTGCTGGTCGGCGGGAGCGGCTACCAGGCGTCCTTCATCAAGCCGTTCCTCGCCGAGCAGGAGGTGGACGTCGTCCAGTTCGGCGGATACTCGGCCAACCCCAAGCTCGCGGAGGTGCAGGCCGGCCTGCGGCTGCTGCGCGAGCAGGGCTGCGATGCGCTCGTCTCGTTGGGCGGGGGCAGCGCGATCGACGTAGCCAAGTGCATCAAGATCCTCGCCGCGACCGAATCGGACGGCTTCCCGGACGCCGGCGCCGCGCTGACCAGGGACGTCCCGCATCTGGCGATCCCGGCCACCGCCGGCACCGGCAGCGAATCCACCCACTTCGCGGTGGTCTACATCGACGGCGAGAAGCACTCCATCGCCCACGACGCGATGCTGCCCGATTGGGTGCTGCTGGAGCCCCGGCTGCTGGAGACCCTGCCCGAGTACCACAAGAAGGCCAGCCTGCTCGACGCGCTCGCCCAGTGCGTCGAGTCGAGCTGGGCCGCGGGCGCCACCGACCAGAGCCGCGACTACGCGATGCGCGGCATCCGGATCATCCTGAACGACCTGTTCGCCTACTTCTTCAAGGGCCCCTTCGACGTGGAGGCGACCCGGCGGATGCTGCTGGCGTCCAACCTCGGCGGCAAGGCGATCAACCTCACCAAGACCACCGCCCCGCACGCGATGAGCTACAAACTCACCTCGCTGTACGGGACGGCGCACGGGCACGCGGCCGCGCTCTGCCTGGCCGGCGTCTGGCGCTACTTCGTGCAACTGGCCGACACGGGGGCGCCGCAGGGGCAGCCGGTGGCGCCGGCGCTCGACCGGCTGGCCGCCGCGTTCGGCGCCGATACCCGCGTCGCGGCGGTCGAGAAGCTGGAGATCATCCTCGAATTCCTCCAGGTGGCCGCGCCGCCGCTGCGCGATCCGGCCGAGTTGGACGAACTCGTCGGCTCGGTGAATCAGGAGCGGCTCGGTAACAGCCCCGTGCCGCTGTCCGCGCAGGAGATCAGGCACGTCTACGAATACGTGTTCGGGCTGCGTCCGGCGCCCTACCCGGACGCCGAGCTGGAGGCCAAGGCGGCGTCTCGACCGCCCCAGCCACCCGCCGAGCAGCGGTTCGCCGATCTGCGGGGACTGCACGTCTACGAGCTGGAGATCCTGACGGCGTTCGACCGGTTCTGCACCGATCACGACCTGCAGTACTACCTGAGCGAGGGCAGCATTCTCGGGGCGATCCGGCACGGTGGCCTGATCCCCTGGGACGACGACGTCGATGTGATGATGCCGCGTTCGGACTACCGGCGCTTCGTCACGCTGGCGCTCGGCGGAGAGCTGCCGGACGGCCTCAACCTCGACAGCTTCGAGACCAACGAGCGGCACTGGGTGTTCGGCGCCAAGCTGCAGCTGACCCGACCGACGGAGTTCCGCCTGCCGAAGGTGGCGCACCTGGCCCACTTCGACGGGCCCTACATCGACATCTTTCCGGTGGACCCGGTGGTCGCCACCTCGGGGCCGAAGTTCCGGCTCCAGGCCCTGCTGCTCCGGACGCTGCGGCGCATGCTGTTCATGAGTGCCGGGCGCTCCCGGGGGCTGCGGCGCAATCCGCTGGTGCGGATCCCGCTCTACCTGGTCACCCGGGTGATCCCGACGCCGGCCATCCATCGCTGGATCGTGTGGGCGCAGTCGGCGTTCAACTCCGCACCGGACGCCGAGCACTGGGCGAATCTGTGCACCTACTACCCGATCGAGCGGGAGGTGTTCCCCAAGGACTGGTTCGGTGCCGGCAAGCGCGTTCGTTTCGAGGGCGAGCAGATCCTGGTGCCGAGCGAGGCCGAAGCCATGCTGGCCCAGATCTACGGCCCCGACTACCGGAAGATCCCGAGCCTGCGGGTCAAGAAGGCGCGTTCGCATGCGTTCGAGGCGGAGGCGAAATCGGGCTCACGATGACGGGAGATGGAGGAAATCGATGAAGGCTCTCATTCTCGATCCCTCGGCGTTTGGATCGGCGCGAGGCACGACCAGCGATCGGTCGACTAACCGCCTCGGGAACGGGGAGACGGCCCTCGGCCGTCAGGTCCGGATACTCGCGGCGCTAGGGATCACCGACTTCGTGGTCGCGTCAGCGCGGTGCACGCAGGACCTCAATGAGGTCCGCTCAAGCCCCCAGTTCATCGGGCTACGGTTCGTTCAGCCGGGGCAGGATGCCGAGGAAGCCGCGATGCTGAACTGGCTCTGGCAGCATCTCGACGACGCCGCATTCGTAGTTCACAGCGATGCCGTCTTCGACGCCGACTTGGTGTCACGGATGCTGCTGGATTCGCATCAGGATCTGATCGCCTACGCCCAAGAGCCAGCCTTCAAGCCGACGCCCGAGACCTTGGCAAGGGATGTGTATCCGGTCGAGTTCGCGGGCACGAAGGGCGGCGCGTCCTTGGAGGGTTTCATCTGCAAGCTGAGTGCGCGCACCCTGAGGCTATGGCTTGCCCGGCTGGCTGCTCTCGCAGACCAGGACGCGGGTCAGGATCGCGTCGAAGCCGTAAGGGGAGCTGTTGCCCGCGACTTGGGAATCGCGAGCTTCGCCACAGTGGGACACCTCCTCGGCGCTGCGCGGACGCCGACACGGTTGGCGCAGATCTCGGCCGACGTGCGACTCTATGACCTGCGCCAGCAACCCATCGTCGCTGAGCCGTACGGCTATGTGCGTTTGGCCGCAATTCTGAAGGAGTTCGGCATTCGCAAGCCACTATTGATCTGTGATGATGGCTACGACGGTTCGCCGGTTGCGGAGCATCTGAAGGCGCTTGATCTCGATCTGGTCCGCTTCGACGTGCTCGGTGAGCGAGCCAGCTACGCGCAGGCAGCGGACGGCGCACGGACATTCTCCGCGAAAGGCTGCGACGGCGTCCTGACCATTGGGGGAGACGCTGCGATAGCGACTGGCAAGTGCGTCAAACTCTTCAGTGCGCTGGATCCCGGTCGCGACTATCTTGAGCAAGGCAAGCGCTACTCGCCCATCAAGCATGTGGTTCTGCCCGTGGGTGCGGGAGAGGGCGGTGAGTCCACGCCCTTCAGCTGGCTTGACGTGGACGGCGCTCTGAGGCTCGTTGACCACGATGCGATGCTGCCTGATCAAGTGCTCTTGGAACCGACCCTCAACGCCAGGGTGTCCGCCTATCAGAGGAAATCAGCTGCCCTGGCCACGTTTAGTCGGTGCATCGAGGCCGCATGGGGGCTCAGCGCCACCGAAGAGAGCCAGGGCGAGGCACTGTCCGGGATCGACCTGCTGATGAAGTCGCTGTTCACCTATCTGCGCACCGATGAGCCAACCGCGCAGTTGAGCATGATGCGGGCGGCGAATCTCGCTGGTAGGGCGATCAGCATCTCCCGCAACACTGCGTTGCAAGCGATGGGTGGGCAGTTGGCTCGTCGCTATGGGATACCCCAGGGCCTCGCGGAGATGATGTGCCTGCGCGCACTGTGGCGCCACTGGACGCGCCGCGTTGGGATCGGCCCGGACGTCCCGAGGGACGCCAGGTTCCGTCAGGTGACCGACCGACTGTGCCGACGACTCGGCGTCACCCGCGTCCGGGATGCGATCACGCTGATCGACCGCCTGCTTGCCTTCCTGGATCTGGATGGCCCAGCGCCGCACCGGCCAACCGATCTGGACGAGCTCATCACCGGCATCAACCAGGAGTGCCTCGCCAACAGCCCGCTGTCACTAGACCCGAGGGAGTTGCGCAGGGTTTACGCCGAGGTCCTGAACCACCAGCAGCAGCGGCTCGAAGGGGACACTGCAACTCGTGAGTTTGGCATCCTGGTTCGGTTCGCCGAATTCTGCCAGCGCCAGCGCGTGCAGTACTACCTCGCGGGCGAGACCCTGAGGGATGCAGTGGTGCACGGTCGGGTAACGCCATGGAATCCGATGCTGTCGGTGGCCATGCCGCGCGACGCTTACGCCAAGCTGCTGCAGTTGCGTGACCAGCTCCCCGTCGGCCTGCTCCTAGACGACACGGCCGCAGTATTTGGGCGTGTCCCGGGACGTGCGCGGATCGTGGATCGCGCTGACATTGGCGATCAGGATTATCAGGCTGGAGCGTCGCTCCGACAAGGCCCGAGGCTGGAACTCAGAGTTCTCGACGTGGTGGATGGCGGTGCTGTGTCCCGCGGGATTCATCGAGCTTCGCTGCGGGCGATTCACGGAGCAAGTCAGCATACCGAAGGCCAGTCGAACGATGCTCAGGGTGGGATCTTGAACCGCGGGCTGGATCTGGTGAGACGACGGCTGGATCCCGGCGCTCTGGCCAAGGCTCATGCCCTGGCGAACCGCATTCATCCGTCGGGGTCCGTGGCGCAGTCGTACGTCGACATCGGAGCACACGCCCAGTTCGCAAGATCACAGTATCCGGCGAAGTGGTTCCGAAGCGGCAGCGAAGCGATCCTCAATGGGATTCCGTTCAGGGTCCCCGAGCATGCCAGAGGCGTTCTTGCTCGCACCTACGGAATGAGCTACCGGAGTGTAAAGGCGGTGCCTCTCGAGATGCGCCTCCGCGCCATGCCGACGCAGTCCCAGATCGATCGTCTGTTCCGACGTGCAGGGCTGGAGCCGTCGGCACAGGTCGACCGGACCACGGGGTCGCCCTTCATCTCGATCGTGGTTCCGGTGTACAACGTGGAGGAGTTCTTGCCCGAATGCCTGGACTCGCTTTGCATGCAGGACTACCAAGGCTACGAGATCATTGCCGTCAACGACGGCTCGCCGGACAACTCGCAGGCGATCCTTGAGGCGTACGCCCTGAGGTATCCGGACCGCTTCCGGGTGTTCGTCAAGGAGAACGGAGGGCTCTCCGACGCGCGCAACTACGGCATTGAACGCGCTCGTGGTGAATACGTCGCGTTCGTGGACAGCGACGACATCGTGTCGCCCAGAATGGTGCGGTTGATGGCCGAGAAAGCCAGGAGCACGGATGCTGACCTCGTGGTTTGTCGCATGGCAGAGTATTGGGCCGAATCTAACCGTTGCGAGGCTGGACGGATGCGTTCGGTCGGCAGTTTCGGACACTCGGTGAGAGAGCGACCCGAACTGTTGATTGCGGCGCAACCCTATGCGTGGAACAAGATCTACCGTAGACGACTGTTCACCGACTACGGGATCACCTACCCGAAGGGGCAGGCATTCGAGGATTCGGCGACCACATTCAACCTCATGCTCGAAGCCAACAGGATCGAGCTGGTTGACGAGGTTCTGTATTTGTATCGCAAAGATCGGCCGGATTCTATTACGAACACCTTTGATTCTCGGTTCTTCGATATTTTCAAGTCGTTCGACAGCATTCGTCGGTATTACGCTTCCCGCGAGCTCGACACACTATTCCGATCTGAGATCAATGAATTGATGCGACGTACGATCTTCGCCCGCATCAACGCGCTCGAGAGCTGTAGCGACCGAGAGGGAATTTATGCGTTCATCGACGCCATCTATGACTATATGGAGACCAACGCGCCGGACTGGACGGACAATCCCTACTTCCAAGGGCAACTGAAGAACCCCGCCTACGGAGAGCATCCGAAGTACCGTGCAGCAGCCAGTCGGCAGGCGATGAAGGCATACTTCGCCGAGCTGTGGCGCAAGCAGGACGAGGGTGCAGGCAACTCGCCGGGCTACTCCACGGAGGAACTCACGGCGATGCTGCAGCGCGAGACGCTGTCGATCCTATTACGAATCGATGAGTTCTGCGACCGGCAGGGACTTACCTACTACCTAGCCGAAGGTACGCTTTTGGGCGCCATTCGCCACCAGGGGTTCATTCCGTGGGACGACGACATCGACATCTGTATGCCGCGCGCCGACTATGAGCGATTCATCCAGCTGATGTTGGAAAGCCGGGCACCCGGACTCCGGTTGTTCAACGAGCGAACGTTCCCACGCTACCACCTGACTTTCACCAAGGTGTTGGCGGCTGAGCCGAGCGGGTTCACCACGGTCTTCGTCGATGTTCCGGACAAGTTCAAGGGACCGGCAGTAGATATCTTTCCGTTGGATGCCGAGGTCAAGGCGCGCGACCTGCCGCGTGAACGACGTGTGCGATGGCTGCGTGACGTGCTCTTGTTTAAGGTCGGATACATGTCGCAGGCGACACGGCGCAAGAAGCCCGATCGCTATCTGGCCTCGAAGGGCTACAGCTTCGGTTGGCTGCAGCGTTCCACTCAGGAGCTCTATAGAGTCCATGAAGGTGACCCAGAGGCCGACTATCTCGTTAATTATGCGAGTTCGTACTCGGTGTCGAAGGAGAAATTCCGCGGGACTTGGTTTGGGACGCCTCGTCGCGTGCCATTCGAGGGGCACCTGCTACCGGTTCCATCGAACTGGGATGCAGTGCTCAGTACCACCTATGGTTCCTACATGGAACTCCCGCCCGCGAAGAGGCGCGTATTGCGCCATCGTCCGAAGTGGCAAGGTGGCCTAATCGACGGGGTTACGGTCGGCGAGTAGTGGGTCAGGTGGCTGTCGCTACCGTTGCCGGTTCGCGTCCCGGACGAACGTGTGCTGGGTTATCCGCTGGCTGGGCGGCGGTGGGGTGCGGTAGTCGCCGTAGGTCGTACTCAGGACGAGGTCCCAGCCGCTGGGCGCGGGCATCGGGTGACCCTCGAACGGGAGCTGGACGACGCCGTCGTAGGCGCCGGCGGGCACCACCTGATCGGCAACCGGGTGGTAGGTGGCGAGCGCGGCGAGATAGGGCCGCGGACGGTCGCCGTGCAGGGTGTGCGCCCACTGCAGCTGGCGATGCAGCAGCGACGCGGGCAGCGCCCGTCCGATCAGGCGCATCAGCCTGCGGCGCAGGTTGGTCGCCGGCCTGGTCCGCAGCTTGTGGACCAGCAGGCCGCGGAGCAACCGGATGTAGCTGGCCTGCAGCCACAACCCGAGCCCGTCGGGTCTCGGCACGTACTCGAGCGGGAAGATGTCGATCAGCGGTCCGTTGTCGCCGGTGAGGTGCGCGATGTGCGCCTGCCGGTACTTCGGCTCGCCCTGGACCAGACGGACCTTGATCACCGGCGACCAGTAGTCGGCGACCGTGGTGGCGTGCTGCACCCGGTACTTCGGCGCCAGCAGGGCCGGTGCGAGCCGGAGGAAGCGCTCGTACTCCGAGCGCCGCATCACCAGGTCGATGTCGTCGTCCCACGGGATGAAGCCCCGGTGGCGGACCGCGCCGAGCAGCGTCCCCTCACCCAGGAAGAACTCGATGCCCAGCGCTTCGCAGGCGGCGCTGACGTCCAGCAGGATCCCCAGCTCGATCTGCTGGAGTTCCCTCAGCCGGGCGGCCTCCGGGGTCGGTGCGGTTTGGCCGCCGTCGCCGGATCTGCTGCTCACGGGGGTGCTTCCTTCTTCGTCGGGCCGATGCCCCGGCCAGCATAGGCGCGCGGGACCGTTCGGCCTCGACGAGCGCGGGGCGCGGCGGGCGGCGCCTCGCTACCCTGAGAGCCATGACCAGCCCCTGGCGTCCGGAGTCGTGGGACGAGGTTCCCGGCTTCGACTTCACCGACATCACCTACCACCGCGCCAAGGACGTGCCGGCGGTGCGGATCGCGTTCGACCGGCCCGAGGTGCGCAACGCCTTCCGTCCGCACACCGTCGACGAGCTGTACACCGCGCTCGACCACGCCCGCCGCTCGGCCGACGTCGGCTGCGTGCTGCTCACCGGCAACGGCCCGTCGCCCAAGGACGGCGGCTGGGCCTTCTGCTCGGGCGGCGACCAGCGGATTCGCGGACGCTCCGGCTACCAGTACGCCGAGGGCGAGACCGGTGACACCGTGGACGCCCGGCGGGTGCGGGCCGAGGGCGGCCGGCTGCACATCCTCGAGGTGCAGCGGCTGATCCGGTTCATGCCGAAGGTGGTGATCGCGCTGGTCAACGGCTGGGCGGCCGGCGGCGGGCATTCGCTGCACGTCGTCTGCGACCTGACCCTGGCCTCGGCCGAGCATGCCCGCTTCAAGCAGACCGACGCCGATGTCGGATCGTTCGACGCCGGCTTCGGCTCGGCCTACCTGGCCCGCCAGGTGGGCCAGAAGGTGGCTCGCGAGATCTTCTTCCTCGGCCAGACCTACGACGCCCAGCGCGCCTACGAGATGGGCGCCATCAACAAGGTCGTCCCGCACGCCGAACTGGAGGACGAGGGCCTGGCCTGGGCCGCGCTGGTCTGCGGGAAGTCGCCCACCGCGCAGCGGATGCTCAAATTCGCCTTCAACGCCGTCGACGACGGCCTGGTCGGCCAGCAGGTCTTCGCCGGCGAGACCACCCGGCTGGCCTACATGACCGACGAGGCGGTCGAGGGACGCGACTCGTTCCTGGAGAAGCGGCGTCCGGACTGGTCGCGGTTCCCCTACTACTACTGAGCCTCGGGTACTACTGGCCCCTCGGCCGTTTCCCGAGCTACTCCCATTAGGCTCATATGCTCGCTGCCGAGGCGGGTGGCAGTCACGGAGCCGTTCGCAGCGGACAGCAGCAGAAGTCCTCAGCGGGATGCAACGAATCGTGGTGGCGGCCGCCCGTGGCTGAGGCGGCCCCGACGAGTGCGCCGTCACGGCAGAGTCAATCGTCCAAGCTCACGGCATCGGTCAGGAAGTGGATTGTTGGACCCGCAAGCCCGTCGATGTCGAGGTCCAAGGTGATGTATTCGGAACTGGCGAGACTGTACTCGACCCTGAAGGTCATCGACTTACGTGGCGGAAGCTCATCGGGATAGTCCGTCCAACGGTCGTCGGTGTAGATGATCTCTCCCGGAGTCTCGCAAGGGACGAACGATCTGAATACCTTGTCCGAGCAGGCTTCAGTGAGAATGCTCGGACTCCACGCCTCGTCCTCCGACAGGTTCGTTACCGTAACCACGAAGTACATGTTTGCGGCAAGAGGCTTTTCGACTGGCTCGACGGGAGTGAACTCCTCGGGTGGAGCGACTGTGAAGGCGACGGGTGGCCGATGCCGTGAGGTCGGAATCGGCGGTGTGGTCTCCCCAAATCGGTAATAGCCGTCTGGAAGCTCCTGCCGACTTGGGCTCTCCGTCTTCGTGGCCTCGGGACGCGACGTCTTAGCTGGGTCACCATCGCGGGCGCCAGCGCTGGTGTCTGCCGTCGAGCACGCCGACGTTGCTCCAACAGTGACAAGCAGCGCGAATGCTGTCGCCGCACGTCGGAGGATGCTACTGCGATCTCGTCCCACAGGACGAGCCTACCGATTCGACGCTCAGTGCTGTGCGCGGGATCCTCACGAGTCGACGCCACGGCTTGGTCCGCAGGGAGTGCGGTCCTCCGGTCGGACGTTCTCGCCACCGACACCGCCGAATGCACTTTGCCGTCGCCAGGATCAGCCCGTTCCATCCAGGCTTCATCGGTGGACCGAGACAAAAAGGTGTCGGACACACCGTGACGGCAGATTGAGGCACGAACGCGGGTTGCAGGTCAGCAGCACAGCGGTCAGGAGGTTGCGCATCGTTGTCGGCTCCGCTGGGTGGGGAGTCCTGCCGCCCTGGGCTGGTCAGTCGTGACCCTGCATCTGCGATTGGCCGAGCCGGGCGGGCTCTCCCCGGCGGCGTGATGCCGCCGCGGGAGCCCGGGCCCCACAACGGCGGGGTCGGGCGATAGCATGCAGGAGTTCCGCCGTGACCCAGAGAGGACCGCATGGGCTTCGACAGCGCCGTTGAGACGATCGCGTGGGAACGGGTCCACCTGACCATCGTCACCAAGCTGACCCAGACGCAGGCGGACGCCGAGCCCGCGGTCCCGCCGGACGAGGTCAGCTATCGGCTCCAGTCACTCCGGTTCGGCTACCCCGTGCAGACCGAGTACCTGGGCGACGGACGCCACCGGCTGACCCTGACCATCACCGACTTCCACGACCGGCGCCCCATCCCGGACGGCGCCTGGCGGCTGATCGCCGAGCACGGCGGCGAGGACCTGAGCGCCGTGCGGCTCCCGCTCGACCGGGTCGACGCCATGGACGACTACTCGCGGGTCTTCCTCTACTCGCAGAACACCGAGAGCTACTCGGTCACCTTCGGGATCACCGAGAGCGACGTCCGTCCCGAGTTCGTCATCCGCACCTACCGGTTCTACCGGAACCCGGTGGTCGCCGACCTGAGCTCCGCGAAACGTGTGGCGGGCACCGCGGCGCGCCGGCTGAAGGTGGCCGCGTCCGATCCCCGGCCGGTCGGGCTGGCGATCCGGTCGCTGTCCCGGATGTTCCGCCGGGTGTTCGGCTCGCCCGGCAACCGCATCCTGTTCGCGTCCGAGATGCGCGGCAAGCTCGAGGGGAATCTGCTGCGGGTGCGCGACCGGATGCTCGAACGCGGGCTCGACGGGCAGTTCGAGTTCACCTATTCGTTCCGGCTGCCGTCGTCCAGTTCGACGCTGGGCACGCTCGGGCTGATCCGGAAGCTGGCCACCGCCGACATCATCCTGGTCGACGACTACTTCGGGTTGCTGGAGAACCTCTACCTGGACCCGAAGGTCAAGGTCATCCAGTTGTGGCACGCGGGCAGCGGGTTCAAGTCGATCGGCTACAGCCGCTTCGGCAAGTACGGCTCGCCCAAGCTGTTCAACGCGCACCGCCGCTACACCTACGCGATTGCCGGCTCGACCCACCTGGTGCCGGTCTACGCCGAGGCCTTCGGCATCGAGGAGCGGGCCGTCGTCCCGACCGGCCTGCCGCGGATCGACACCTTCCTCGACCCGGAGCTGTCCCGGGCGGCCGTGGACGCCTTCTACGCCGCCCACCCCGAGCTGGTGGGCAAGCGGATCATCCTGTTCGCGCCGACCTTCCGCGGACGCGGCATCCTGGACGCCTACTACGACTACGACCAGATCGACTTCGCCCGCTGGTGGGAACAGTGCGGTGACGACACCGTGGTGCTGTTCCGGATGCATCACTTCGTCGCCGAACCGCCGCCGATTCCCGAGCAGTACCGCGACCGGCTGATCGACGCCGCCGGCTTCGGCGACACCAACGACCTGCTGCGGGTGGCCGACGTCCTGATCACCGACTACTCCTCGGTGATCTACGAGTACTCGCTGCTGAGGCGTCCGATGCTGTTCTTCTCCTACGACCGCGAGGTGTACGCGGCCACCCGGGGCTTCCACCGCGACTTCGAGGAGACCGCGCCCGGCAAGGCCTGCGACACCTTCGACGAGCTGCTGACCGCGATCGCCGAGTCGGATTTCGAGACCTGGCGGATCGACGCCTTCGTCGAGGAGAACTTCGACTACGTCGACACCGGCTCCACCGACCGGGTGATCGACTGGCTGATCCTCGGCGAGCCACCGCAGCCCGCCGGGCCGGACGCCGATCGGCAACCCGCTGCCGACCAGGAGGGACAGGCATGAACATCGCACTGATCTTCGCCGGCGGCGTCGGTTCGCGGATGAACAGCCGGGCGCTGCCGAAGCAGTTCCTGGAGATCCACGGCAAGCCGGTGATCATCCACACCCTGGAGCACTTCGAGAACCACCCCGACATCGACGCCATCGCGGTCGCCCTGATCTCGGGCTGGCACGAACACTTCCGTTCGCTGCTGCGCCGCTTCGAGATCACCAAGGTGCGCTGGATCGTCGAGGGCGGCGCGACCGGCCAGGCCTCCCGGCACCGGGTGCTGCAGGCGGTCGCCGAGGAGTGCGACACCGACTCCATCGTGCTGTTCCACGACGGCGTACGTCCGCTGATCAACGAGCAGCTGATCAGCGACAACATCGAGGCGGTCCTGGCCCACGGCTCGGCGATCACCTGCACCAAATTCAACGAGACCGTCACCGTCGTCCACGACGCACAGATCACCGACGTGATCCCTCGCGACCACATCTATGCCGCGCAGGCGCCGCAGAGCTTCCGGCTGGGCGAGATCCTGTCGCTCTACGACCGTGCCGTCGCCGACGGCGAGTACGACTCGATCGACTCCTGCTCGCTGATGCAGCGCTACGGACGCCCGATCCGCGCCGTCGAGGGGCCGCGGTCGAACATCAAGGTCACCACGGCCGAGGACTTCTACGTCTGCCGCACCTTCTTCGAGCTGCTGGAGAATCAGCAGATCGCGGGGTTGTGAGGTGGCGCGCTCTCTCGGTGCCGGCTCGGTGGTGGACGCCGATGTGGCCGAGGTGCTGTCCGCCGACCTGCCCTGGGACGGCCTGGCCGGCTCCAGCGTGCTGGTCACGGGCGCCTCCGGGATGCTGCCGTCGTACGCCTGCTACGTGCTGCTCGGCCTGAACGACCTGCTCGGCACCGGGATCACGGTGCACGGCCTGGTCCGCAACGAGGCCAAGGCCAGGCGGATCCTCGGTCCGCTGCTCGACCGTCCCGACTTCCGGCTGATCGTGGCCGACGTGGCCACCTTCACCGACGGCTCGACCGCCTTCGACCACGTGGTCCACGGCGCCAGCGCGGCGCGTCCGGCGCTGCACGCCGCCGACCCGGTGGCGACGATCAAGGCCAACCTGCTGGGCACCCTCAACCTGCTCGATCTCTGCGTTGCCGGAGGCGCCAGGTCGTTCTCGCTGATGTCGTCGGCCGAGGTCTACGGCGCCCAGCCGGAGGGCACCACGCTGATCGCCGAGGACAGCTACGGCGGCTTCGACATCCTCAACCCGCGCGCCTGCTACTCCGAAGGCAAGCGGGCGGCCGAGACGATCTGCGCGGCCTACGCCAAGCAGTTCGGGATCGCCTGCACCATCCCGCGGTTCGGCCACATCTACGGGCCTGGCATGGCGCTGGACGACGGCCGGGTGCAGGCCGACTTCGCCGCCGCGGTGATCGCCGGCCGGGACGTCACGCTGAACAGCGCCGGGTTGGCGACCCGCACCTACACCTACGTCTCGGACGCGATCTCCGGGCTGTTCCACGCGCTGCTGAAGGGCGAGTCGGCCACGGCCTACAACATCGCCGACCCGGCGGGTCTGGTGAGCATCCGCGAGCTGGCCCAGCTGTTCGTCGCGGCCCGGCCCGGCAAGGGGCTTCGGCTGCGGTTCAGCAATCCCGCCGACCAGTCGGCCTTCGCCGCCTCGGCCGCCCAGGGCCTGAGCAGCGCCCGGATCGAGGCGCTGGGCTGGCGTCCGCGGGTCGCCCTGCCCGAGGGCATCGACCGGACGCTGCGCCATCACGAGGAGGCCGCGGACGCCTCCGTGGCCTGACCCGGCCGGCTATCCGGCCCGGTCCGGGGCAGGGTGACCAGCACGGGCATCCGCAGCGTGCGGGCCGGGACCGGCGTCCGGGCGTCCAGTTCCTCGGTCAGCAGATCCATCGCCGCCGCGCCCAGGGCGACGCCGTCCACGTCGATCGCCGGCGTCCATTCGTCGTGGACGGCGGCGTTGATCAGGCTCTCGGTGGTGACCAGCAGATCCTGCGGCGCGTTCACCCCGCGGGCCCGCAGCGCGAAGACCAGGCCGAGCCCGACCTGGGTGGCGTAGGGGATGGCGACGCTGGCGCCGCTGGCCAGCACGTCGGCGGCGGCCTGGGCGCCGGCCGCGAAGGTGGGCGGCATCGGCCCCAGCAGGGTCAGCGCGGCCCGGCCCGCCGTCCGCTCGGTGACGGCGCGGATGCGTTGGGCGTTCTGCCACGAGCCGCGCGGCCCGCCCAGGTAGGCGATGGAGCGGTGGCCCTGGTCGACCAGGTGTCCGGCCAGCGCGCCGAAGGCGGTGGCGAGGTCCGCGACCACCGACGGGACGCCGGCGACCTCCCGGTCGACCAGCACCGACGGACGGATCCGACAGACCTCGCGGACGCGTTCGTCCGGGCCGAGCGGGGCGGCGACGATCACCCCGTCCACCTGGCGGGCGAGCCGTTCCAGGTCGCGGAGCTGCCCGTCGGTCTCCAGCGGGTTGGCGGCGATCGTCAGCTGCCGCTGCTCGGCCTCGGCCCGCTGCTGGGCGCCGACGATGATCGGCGTGAAGAAGTGGTTGTCGAGGTTGGGGACGACGATCGCGACGATGCCGGTGCGTCCGGTGGCCAGCCCGCTGGCCGCCCGGTTGACCACGAAATTCAGCTCCTGGGCCGCGCGCCGGATGCGTTCGGCGGTGGCCGGTGCGACCAGTTCGGGACGGCTCAGGGCCCGGGAGACGGTCGACTTGGACACGCCGACGCGAGCGGCGACGTCCGACAACGTGGCCACGGCCCTCCTTCGGTCGCGCCCCGGTGTGCGCACCCACGTCGAGCTTGTTGCCTCCGCGGGGCATTCCCGATCGGCGCGGGCAGCTGTTACCCGTTTGTAACACGAGACGGTACCTGAGGTGCGGTCGATCCGGATAGCTTGCCTGCAACCGTTTGTGCAACCGATTGCAGACCGCCTTGCGTCGCGCGGTCGGACCCAGGAAGGGAGCGTGATGAGGTCTCGTGCCAGCCTGCTCCTGATTCCGGGCCTGGTCGTCCTCGTCATCGGGTTGATCGTGCCGGCGGTCACCATGCTGTTCTTCCCGCGCCGCTCGGGCCCCGCCGAGGTGTTCGCGGCGTTCGGCAGCTTCTTCACCGACCCGTTCATGCTCGCCATCCTCTGGCGGACGGTCTGGATCGGCCTGGTGGTCACCGGGCTGTGCGTGCTGATCGGCTTCCCGATCGCCTACATGCTGGCCCGCAGCAACTCGCGCTGGGTCGGCCTGCTGCTGGCCCTGGCGATCTTCCCGCTGCTGCTCAGCAACGTGGTGCGGACCTTCGGCTGGCTGGTGGTGCTCGGTTCGCAGGGCGTCCTGGGCCGGCTGCTGATGGCGCTGCGCCTGGTCGAGGAGCCGCCGCAGTTGCTGGCCAGTGAGTTCGCCATCGTGCTGGGCCTGATCCAGTTGTTCCTGCCGCTGGCGATCATCTCCAGCTATTCGGCGATCGCGCAGGTGGACGCCACCCTGGACGAGGCGGCCCGCAGCCTGGGCGCGGGGCCGATCCGGACCTTCTGGAGCGTCGTGGTCCCGCTCTCGCTGCCCGGCATCATCGTGGCGGCGACCCTGGTCTTCGCCGGTTCGGTGACCGCCTACACCACGCCGTTCCTGCTGGGCGGCTCCAGCGACAAGATGCTCTCCACCCAGCTCTTCTACTACACCGACACCAACGTCGACTGGACGATGGCCGCCGCCGTCGCGCTGGTGATGACGATCCTGGTGTTCGGGGTCGCCTCGCTCTCGAGCGTGGCCGGACGGCTGGGGAGGACGCAGTGAAGAACCGTCACCCGATCGCCGCGATCCTGGCCGTCATCGGCTACTCGATCATGGTGGTGCCGATCTTCTTCGTGGTGGCGATCTCCTTCAACGCCGGCGACACCCTCACCTTCCCGCCGGCCGAGGTGTCGCTGCGCTGGTTCGGTGCGGCACTGGGCCAGAACGGTTCATCAACGCCCTGGTGACCAGCCTGATCGTGGCCGTGGTCGCCACCTTCCTCGGCCTGGCACTCGGCGTCCCGGCGGCGTTGGCGCTGGCAAGGAGCAATCTGAAGGCCAAGGCGGCGATCCAGAACGTCTTCCTGTCGCCGCTGATCGTTCCCGAACTGGTGCTGGGCGCCGCGCTCTACCAGCAGCTGGCCATCCCGCTGCGGCTGCAGAACTACCTGCCGGTGCTGATCCTCGGCCACACCATCCTGATGCTGCCCTACGCCGTCCGGGTCACCGGGGCGTCCCTGGCCAACCTGGACGCCCAGGCCGAGGAGGCCGCCCGGATGCTCGGCGCCTCGCCGGTGCGCGCCTTCTTCGACGTCACCCTGCCGATGCTGCGGCCGGGCATCTTCTCGGCGGCGCTGCTGTCGTTCATCACCTCGTTCAACAACTTGCCGCTGTCGCTGCTGCTGACCAAGGGCAGCACGACGCTGCCGATCGAGATGCTCGACTACGTCGCGCAGGGCATCGACCCGATGATCGCCGCCATGTCCACCGTCATCCTCGCCGCGACCGTCGTGATCGCGTTCATCGCCGAACGCACGGTCGGCTTCGCCCAGATCTTCGGAGGGATCAACAAATGAGCGTCCCCGCGGCCCAGTTCGTCAACATCACCCAGACCTTCGGCGACGTGGTGGCCGTGGACGACATCTCGCTCGACATCGAGCAGGGCAAGCTGACCACGCTGCTCGGGCCCAGCGGCTGCGGCAAGACCACCTCGCTGCGGATGCTGGCCGGGTTCAGCAAGCCGACCGCGGGGCAGATCCTGATCGAGGGCGAGGACTGCACCAGACTGCCGCCCGAGAAGCGCGGCCTCGGCATGGTCTTCCAGCAGTACGCCCTGTTCCCGCACATGACGGTGCGCGACAACGTCGGCTACGGCCTCAAGCTGCGCAAGGTGCCTGCCGCCGAGCGCCGGAAGCGGGCGGACGAGGCGCTCGAGCTGGTCGGGCTGACCGCGCACGCCGACAAGCGGCCGCGGCAGATGTCCGGCGGCCAGCAGCAGCGGGTGGCGCTGGCCCGGGCGATCGCCATCCGGCCCCAGCTGCTGCTGCTCGACGAGCCGCTGTCGGCGCTGGACGCCCGGCTGCGGGTCGAGATGCGCGCCGAACTCCGACGCATCCAGGCCGAGACCGGACTGTGCGTCGTCCTGGTCACCCACGACCAGGACGAGGCGCTGGAACTCTCCGACCAGATGGTGGTGATGCGGGCCGGCAGGATCGAGCAGGCCGGCACGCCGCAGGCGGTGTTCAGCGCGCCGGCCAGCCGCTTCGTCGCCGAATTCCTCGGCTACGAGAACTTCCTCACCCTCGCCGACGGCCGGCGGGCCGCCGTCCGTCCCGAACAGCTGCGGGTCGGCGCTGCTGGCGACCCGGACGCCGCGGGCGATCTGCTGCTCGACGGCACCGTCACCGACGTCGCCTACCGGGGCGTGGACCTGCTGGTCACCAGCGAGGTCACCGACCCGGCCGGGCAGGCGGTGCGGCTGGTGGCCGACGTCCGCGGCGCCGGCCCGGGCGCCTTCGTCCCCGGACAAGCGGTCCGGCTGGCGATCGCCCCGGAGCATCTCATCGTGCTGGCTGCTTGACCGGCACCCTCGTCCACTTCAAGACCCACGCAACGTCAAGACCCACGCAAACCCGAAAGGACAGACATGGCTCGCACGAAGCCCATGCTCACGATCGCGGCCACCGTCGCCGCCTCGGCCCTGACCCTCGCCGGCTGCAGCGGCGGCACCCCGGGAGGGACCTCCTCCGAGGCCGCCAAGACGCTCAAGGTGAGCACGTTCAGCTTCGGCTCCGAGGCGTTCACCGAGGCGGTGGTGAAGCCGTTCGAGGCCAAGTCCGGCATCAAGGTGGAGATCGTCACCGGTCAGAACAGCCAGCGGCTCAGTGAGCTCGAGCAGACCGAGAACAGCGCCGGCATCGACGTGATGCTGATCACCGACAACTTCGCGGCGCAGGGACAGGCCGCCAAGCTGTTCGAGCAGATCGACGCCAGCAAGCTGCCCGCGCTGGCCGACGTGGCCGACTTCGCCGAGGGCGCCGACCTGTACGGCCCGGCGACCACCTACCAGCTCAACGGCATCGTCTACGACAAGCGCAAGGTGTCGGCCGCCGACGCCAAGTCGTGGGACCTCTTCGGCGACTCGAAGGTGGCCGGCAAGGTGACCCTGCCCGACCTGAAGGTGACCGCCGGCCAGCTGGTGGTCTCCGGCCTGGGCACCACCTACGGCAGCGGGCCGTTCGACTACGACACGGCGATCGCGACGCTGGCCAAGTGGAAGCCGGGGGTGCACAAGTTCTACGGCTCGACCACCGAGGTGTCGAACCTGATGACCCAGGGCGAGACCGTCGCAGCCGTCGCGATCAGCGGCTTCGCCGCCGACCTGATCAGCAAGGACCCCAACTTCGCCTTCGCGGTGCCCAGCAAGGGTGCCTACCTGGCGACCAACCGGGCGATGATCCCGGTCGGGGCGCAGAACGTCGACGGCGCCTACGCCTTCATCGACTACCTGCTCGGCGCGGACGCGCAGGGCGCGGCGCTCGAGGCCTACAACGACCTGCCGGTGAACACCAAGGTCGAGGTGCCGGAGTCGCTCGGCACGATCCTCGGCGGGGCAGTGCCCGACCCGACCAAGGCCGGCTACGCCACCCTCGACGCGGTCAAGGCGGCCGCCGAGTTCAGCGGGTTGGCCGACCGCTTCGCCCGCGAGGTCACCGGCAGCTGACGTCGTCCCACCCCACGGGGCCGCACCGGACGACTCGGCGCGGCCCCGTAGGTTCGTCACCCCCGGCGAACGCCGGGATCTCGCTCCGTGCACTGCTGAGGTCCCGGGTCAAGCCCGGGACGACGGATGCGCGGCCCGCCCCGGCCCCGGACCTGTTCCCACGATCGGTATTCCTAGGAGCGCCATGACCGTCGATCCCGACATTCTCGCCCGGCTGCCCAAGGTCGACCTGCATTGCCACCTGATCGGGACCGTGCGGGCGTCCACCTTCGCCGAGCTGGCCCGGCGCGAGGGCCTCGCCCTGCCCGACAGCCCCGAGCGCATCTACGCCGACTGCAACTCCCTGCCGCCTGATCCGGCGCTCTACCGGGACACCCGGATCCCGGTGCCGCAGGGGCGGTCGGCCGACGAGCCGGCGGTCTCCTACTCGCTCTTCCAGCTCTCCGCCTGGGTGACCGCGGCACTGCGCGACGCCGACGCCCTGACCCGGATCGTCTACGAGGCCTTCCAGGACGCCCACGCCTCCAGCGCCACCCGGCATCTGGAGCTCTCCATCGACGAACCCCGCGGGCATCTGGCGCGGCTCGGGTATCCGGCGCTGGTCGAGGCGTACGCGGAGGGGATCCGGTTGGCCGAGCGGGATTTCGGCATGTCCGGACGCCTGATCGCCGCCGTCGACCGCAGCCGCAGCGGCGAGGAGGCGCTGGCCTGGGTGCGCACCGTGGTGTCCCATCCGCACGAGTACCTGGCCGGCATCGGGCTGGACAACCTGGAGACCGTCGGACCGCCGGAGCGCTTCGTGGGCGCCTACCGGCTGGCCGGCCAGGCCGGGCTGGGACGCACCGCCCATTCCTCCGAGCACGTGCCGAGTGCCACGAACACGATCACCTGCCTCGACCTGCTCGGCTGCGACCGGATCGACCACGGCTACTTCGTGCTGCAGGACGACGCGGTGGTCGACCGGCTGCGCGCCCAGCAGACCCCGCTGACGGTCATCTCGACCACGTCGCGGCGCTCCTGGCGGCCGTGGCGCCGGGCGTCCA
>CALMIQ010000503.1 GCA_937863965.1 uncultured Micropruina sp. | reverse complement strand
CCGACGAAGACCAGGTAGCTGACGCCTTCGACGGTGCCGGCGCCGGCGTCCACCAGGGCGCCGAGGCCGAGCCCCATCGAGGAGAGGTAGAGCAGCGGCAGCCCGATCGCCCGGATCAGGATGGTCTGCCGGTAGGCCCGCATGGATGTCAGCCGGTACTCGGCGTACAGCCACCAGCCCCAGCGGCGTCCGGCCCGGGCCTGGTCGGCCGCGGACGGCGCCCCGCCGGTGTAGGCGAGCCGGTTGGAGTCGCGCCCGGCGGTGATGATTCGGTCAGTCAATGAGCGACCTCCCGGTGAGCCGGAGGAAGACATCCTCCAGCGATGAGCGGCGAACCAGCGAGGTCACCGGCTGCAGCCCGCGCGAGGTGACCTGTTCCAGCACGGCCTCGCCGTCGGCGGCGTACAGCAGGACGCGGTCGGGCAGCACCTCGACCCGGTCGGCGACGCCTTCGAGCTGGGCGACGACGGCGGCGTTGCGTTCGGAGCCGAAACGCACCTCGAGCACCTCGCGGGTGGAGTACCGGCGGATCAGCTGGGCCGGCGAACCCTCGGCGACGATCCGGCCGTGGTCCATCACCACCAGCCGGTCGCAGAGCTGCTCGGCCTCGTCCATGAAGTGGGTGGTGACGACCAGCGTCACCCCCTCTTCCTTGAGCCGGAACAGCCGGTCCCAGAGGATGTGCCGGGCCTGCGGATCGAGCCCGGTGGTGGGTTCGTCGAGCAGCAGGATGCGCGGCTCGTTGATCAGCCCGCGGGCGATGGTGAGCCGCCGCTTCATGCCGCCGGACAGGTTGTCGACCTTCTCGTTCGCCTTCTCGGTGAGCTGCGCGAACTCCAGCAGGTCGTCGGCCCGGCGCTGTAGATACGAGCGTGGCAAGCCGAAATAGCGGCCGTAGGTGATCAGGTTCTCGCGGCAGCGCAGCTCGGTGTCGAGGTTGTCCTGCTGCGGGATGACGCCCAGGTTCGCCCGTACCTGGGGACCATGGGTCTCCGGATCCATGCCCAGCACGGTCAGGGTTCCGGACGTCCGCAGCGACGTGCCGCCGATCATCCGCATGGTCGTCGACTTGCCGGCACCGTTCGGGCCGAGCAGCCCGAACGACTCCCCCGGCGCCACGTCGAAGTCGATGCCGTCGACGGCATTGAGTTCGCCATAGCTCTTCACCAGGGCACGGGCTTGGATCACGGACACGGCCAGCAACCTACCAACCGTCTCCGACAGAACTCGACGGGGTGCCCCGCTGGTCGAGTTCGACGAGGCCCCAACCAGCGGCCCGCACGGTCGCTGGGGGTCTCGAGCTCGACCGGCGGCGGCTCCCGGGTCAGGACTCGCCGGCCGCCGAACCCGCGACCGCGGCCGCCACCGGACGCCGTGGCCGGCGGGTCAGCGTCGCGCCCGCGCCCGGCGTCAGGTGGTCGGGCCGGACGCGGTGGGTGGCGTACATGGTCAACCCGACGAAGCTCAGGCCGCCCACCAGGTTGCCGACCACGGTCGGGATCTCGTTCCAGATCAGGTAGTCCCAGAGCGTGAAGTCGGCGCCGAGAAGCAGGCCCGACGGGAACAGGAACATGTTCACGATCGAGTGCTCGAAGCCCATGTAGAAGAACAGCATGATGGGCAGCCACATGCCGACCACCTTCCCGGTGACCGTGTCCGACATCATGGCCGCCACCACCCCGGTCGACACCATCCAGTTGCACAGCACGCCGCGGACGAACAGCGTGAGCATGCCCGCGGCGCCGTGCTCGGCGTAGCCGATGGTGCGGCCGTGGCCGATCTCGCCGATGGCGTGTCCCACGGCGCTCGGCTCGGTCGAGAAGCCGTAGGTGAAGTAGATCGCCATGAGCACGGCGACGACGAAGGCGCCCGCGAAGTTGCCGGTGAAGACCAGCCCCCAGTTGCGCAGGACGCCGCCGAGCGTGACGCCGGGACGCTTCTCCAGCCAGGGCAGCGGCGCGAGGGTGAACACGCCGGTGAGCAGGTCGAATCCGAGTAGGTAGAGCAGCACGAAGCCGACCGGGAACAGGACGGCGCCCAGCAGCGGCTGCCCGGTCTGCACCGAGACGGT
>CALMIQ010000502.1 GCA_937863965.1 uncultured Micropruina sp. | reverse complement strand
GATCCAGCAACGCCAGCAGGGCCGGGCCGAGGGCGTCCGGATCGAGCCAGCCCAGCCCCAGCACGACCACCGCGGTGAGCAGGCCGGACGCCGCCACCAGCGTCTCCGTGCGGCGCCAGGGCAGCGGGCGATAGACGGTCACCCGCAGCCGGGCGCCGGCCGCCCGCAGACCCAGTCCGGCACCGATCAGGCCGCCCGCCAGCAGAGAGCAGGCGAGCTGCCAGAAGTCGCCGCTGAGCAGCAGGAACACGCCCAGGGTCGCGGCCATGGACGAGATCAGCATGACCGGCAGGGTGCCGGCGGTGGGCAGTCCGCGGGTACGGCCGAACCCACGCGACTCCATGCCCGCGGCGAGCGCCAGCGAGCGGTCGATGGCGTCGGCGAGCACCGGCATCGCGATCGTGCCCAGCGAACGGAGGCTGCTGGTCGAGTCGCCGCGCAACCGGCGGGCCCGGCGGACCCGCTGAATGCTCTCGATCAGCTGCGGGGCGACGCTGAGCGCCACCACCACCGCAACGGACGCCTCGTACAGCGCGGCCGGCACCGACCGCAGCGCCTGGCGCGGGTTGGCCAACGCGTTCGCCGCCCCCACGCAGAGCAGCATCACCGCCAGCCGGAACGACTCGTACAGGGTGCTGACCAGGGCCTCGGCCGTCACCGGGCCGCCCAGCTGGATGCCGGCGGCCCAGTCCGGCAGGGGGATCGACGGCAGGGTGAACAGGATCGTCTCGCCCTGGCCGCCGCCCAGCAGGATGCGGAAGAACAACCGCATCGCGATTACGAACAGGGCGAGCAGCAGGTACACCCGCACCGAACGCGCCCAGGGCGCGTCGCTGCGACGCAGCATCACCACCACGACCATCGCGGTGGCGATCAGGGCGAGCAACAACGGGTTGGTGGTGCCGCTGGCGGCGATCCCGATGCCGATCGCCCAGCACCACCAGGCCCACGGGTGCAGTGTGGTCAGCGCTTCCGTCCCTTCATCATCCACCAGCCGCCGAGTCCGGCGGCGCCGGCCACGACGACCGAACCGGCGACGATGGCGCCCACCGGGCTGCCCGCGCCGTCGCCGGTCGCGGTGGCGTCCGGTGTCGGCGGATCGTCGGTGGGATCGATGGACGCGGGGACCGTCGGCGCGCCGGACGTCGCGGTGGCCGCCGGCCCGGTCTCGCCGGACGGGGGCTTCGCACCGGGCGGGGTGTTGCCGGCGCTCAGCGACACGTACTTCCAGCCCTCGGCGTCGCCCTTCCCGGGGTGGGAACTCGCCGCGCCCAGGTCGGAGTACGTCCAATCGGTGTAGCCGCCATCGTCGTTCTTGGTGGCCTGCCAGTACGACCAGTAGGCCTTGCTGAGGTCGGACTTGGACGGCTTGCCCGCGATCTCGAGGACGAAGCCGTCGGCGACGACCGGTGAGAAGCCGGCGCTGCGCAGTGCGCCGACGCCGGTCTCATGGCTGCTGGCGCAGGCCGTGTTGATGCCGCCGCCCAGCGAGGCGAAGTCGACCACCACCCAGACGCCGGCGCACCGCGCCGCCTGGGCGACGGGCGCGCGTTGCGGCACGACCCCCGCCACCGCGACGGCGCTCGGCGCGCCGATGCCGGCTGCGAACGCCGCCAGCGCCAGTGCAGCGGTGATTCGTCTCATTCGGCGACCGGCGCTCGCGTGGCTCGGGGATGCATCTGGAGTCCTTTCGCGTGCGGCGCCCGAAGGGGCCTGGATCGCACGCGGCAAGCTCCCCCGTACACCACGACGGGTTGTCTGAGCCGGAACCAGGCAGGCATTCCGACTTCGCCGACGGCGTCACGGTTGCGGGTCAGTCCCGGACTCACACCGGGTTCCCCTGCACGGGTTCAGGTCATCGACACTCTAGTGCCCCGGTCACCAACCGTTGCCCGCTGCGCGACGCCCGGCCGGCGTCTCACTGCGTTCTTCGTCGCCCTACGAACCGGTATGCGTCCCTCGTCCGCCTTGCGAGGCATCCGCCAGGGGCCGCCCGCCGGGGCGGACGTTGGGCGGCCGCGGCACTACCGACCGGCCCGCGGGCCGCGGACGGGCACGCGAAGCCGGCGTCCGATCCCTCCGCGGTCCGGGGATCCGGTGTTCAGGACCGGCGGCCCCGCGCGGCAGTGACGGCGACGACGCCGGCCGAGGCCAGGACCAGCACCCCGACCGACCAGGCCACCGCCGGATCGGTCCCGGACGGCGCGGCGGGCGCGGGTGCGGGCGTGGCCGTCGGCTCGGTGGTGGCCGGGGCGGACGGCGCCGCGGCCACCGGTTCGCCGATCGTCGCGTAGGTCTTCCCGGTGAGCGCCAGGATGCCTTGCTGGGTGGCGAGCAGGTCGGCCTTGGTGTCGGTTCCGGTGGTCAGCGCGCCGGAGGGCAGCTGCTGGGCGACCACGTAACCCGTCGCCCGGGTGGCCTGCTCGGAGCCGGCCGGGAACAGCGGGCCGACCAGGCCGGTGGAGTTCACCGGCGCGTAGTTCTGCCAGGAGCCGTCGGCCTGCTGCGCGCCGGCCAGCCACTCCAGCGCGACGGTCGCGGCGGTGCCGGCCCTGGCGGAACCGACCGCCTGCAGTCCGAGAACCGCCATCGCGGTGCTGTCGGGGTCGGCGGCCGGGCAGCCGGTCTTGGCGTCGAACGGGTAGGTGGTGCACGCGAAGCCGCCGCCCGCTCCGCCGGCCCGCGGCTCCGCATAGGTGAGCAGGTAGTCGACCATCTGCTCGGGCACGGACTGCCCGTTGCGGACCAGCGCCACCATGGCCATCCCGGACGCGAACGGTCCCGGC
>CALMIQ010000501.1 GCA_937863965.1 uncultured Micropruina sp. | reverse complement strand
CGGGGACGGTTCTCTTCGTGCGAATTTCGCACGACGGGGACAGACCCCGGCCGTGAAGAACCGGTCGATCGGGGACGGTTCTCCTCATGCGAGTCTCGCGCGACGGGAACACACCCCGGCCGTGAGGAACCGTCCCCGAGGTCTGAGTTCCGTACGGGTAGAACCGTCCCCAACGTGCGAGTTCGACAGCGTGCGAGTTCGAGGGAGAGGACCCGTTCCTTCAGCACGGGTTCTCCCGTTCAGCGGCGTTCTCCGCGTCACGCCCGGGGCCTGCGGCTGTGCCTCGCGAGCGGGTCGGGAGTGGTGCGCCCTACTGCCCGTAGCGGCGAACCACCTTCCAGGTGGTGTGCGAGTTGACGTTCGGGTCGAGGTTGACGTCGTCGGTCTCGATCACCTCGCCCTTCTCGTTCTGCCAGGTGACCGCGGTGCTCGACGAGACGTACTTGGTGTTGCCCTCGCGGCTGTTCGGGTCCTCGACGGCCTCGACCCCGCCCAGGGAGTTGCGCCAGGCCTCCTGGGCCGAGATCCCGGGCGTGCCGGCCATCGGCGGCGGCTGCATCATCCGGTCGAACTGGGCCTGGGCGTTCGCCGACTGGGTGGCCCGCAGGTCGGCTGCCGCCGCCCCGACTGCGGCGATGCCGGCCTGTTCGGCCTGGAAGGCTGCCCACCGGGCGCTGGCCGCCTGGGCCGCGAAGGCGGCCGTGTTCTGCTGGCCGACCTGGTTGACGGCGGCCGTCCAGGCCGGGTTGGGGATGGCGCTGTCCAGGACGCCGTACAGGGTGGGCCGCAGTTCGTCGAACCGTTCGGCGGCGGCGCTCAGCACGGCCAGGAACAGCCCGTGGTTGGTGATCGTCGAGAACACCGCCTGGTTGCTGACGGCGTAGTGGAAGCCGAGGATCTCCAGCCGTCGCGGCTGGCCCCCGACCGGCGCGTCGAGCATCGCGTGCAGTCCCGTGTAGGCGACGCCGGGGGTGATCGACTCGGGCGGAATGTGGAAACGCTGCGCCCAATCGGGCAGGGGCCGGACGTCGAATCTGGTGGGTTGCTGGCCCCCGGGGCCGAGCAGCTGCGGCAGCACGCCGCCGAGCGACCGGTCGGGGGCGTCCGGGGGCAGGTAGGTGCGCCCGTGCCCGTTGGGTTGGCCGGGGGCCCCGCCGGGCCAGGTGAAGTCGAACCGCGGCCAGTTCTGCACCATCGCGATCCGTTCGGGATGGGTCACCTGGAACCAGTGGTGCTCGGGTGACTCGTTGTGCTCGGGAACCCAGGTGACGTTGCCCTGCGCCGTCCAGCCCGGCGGGTGCCTCAGGCCCAGCACCGGCATCCCCAGGTGCGGGTCGGGCAGCGTCCAGGCGATCCAACCGGTGGTGTCCATTCCGCGTCCCCTCGTCGTTCGGGTCAAGTGTGGGGTTCAACCGGCCGGGCTGACCAGGGGTGAGACAAGGATCGCGATCGGGTACCGCAGACGGTGCCCGATCGCGATCGTTGCTGAGAGGTGGCTGCAGCCGGTCAGCCGCACCCTCCGCTGCCGCGGCTGGCGGGGGGATCTCCGGGCGGCCGGTCAGACCGGGCGGATGCCGAGCGTGTCGACCGGTGCCGGTCAGTGCACGAAGATGCCGATGCCGAGCGGGATCATCCACAGCACGGCCAGCGCCTGCAGCACCCGGTCGTTGAGCACCACGTCCTCGGGTTCGCCCGCGTTGCCGGCGTCGATGTCCATCGCGTAGCGCAGCAGGGCCAGCGTGAACGGCACGATCGAGATCGTCGTCCAGGGCACCCCCCATGGCTCGTTCTCGCGATGCTCGAAGGTCCACAGGCTGTAGGACATGATCACGATCGAGCACGAGATGGCCCAGACGAAGCGCAGGTAGCTCAGCGAGTAGCGCTCCAGCGAGGCGCGGGTGCCGGCCTCGGAGCCGAGCTCCTTCATCTCCGAGTAGCGCTTGCCGGCCACCATGTACAGCGAGCCGAAGCAGGCCACCAGCAGGAACCACTGCGACAGCTCGATCCCGGACGCCACACCGCCCGCGATCGCGCGCAGCAGGAACCCCGACGACACCATCGCCAGGTCGATGATCGGCTGGTGCTTGAGGAACATCGAGTAGCCGACCTGCAGCACCCAGTAGATCGCCAGCGTGACGCCGAGCATCGGGGCCACCCAGAAGCCGATGCCGAGGCTCGCCGCCATCGTCACCGCGGCCAGCGCCGTCGCCGGGCCCTTGCCCAGTTCGCCGGCGGCGATCGGCCGGAACCGCTTCTTCGGGTGCAGCCGGTCGGCGTCCACGTCACGGACGTCGTTGATCAGGTAGATGGACGCGCTGATCAGCGAGAAGGCGACGAACGCCCACAGCGAGTTGACCAGCACCCGCGGGTCGAACAACGCCCCGGCGGCCACCGGAGCGGCGAACACCAGGATGTTCTTGACCCACTGCTTGGGTCGCATGGCCCGCAGCCAGGCCGGCAGCGCGGACTGCTTCACTTCCACGACAGAGTTCTGCGACATCGCCGAACAGGCTATCGCAGGACGCCCGTCGCCCCGTCGCACCGCCACCGGGCCGGCCGCCTCGAACCCCGGGGACGGTTCTCTTGGTGCGAACTTCGCACGCCGGGGACACACCCGGTGGTCGAGGTCCGTCCCCGACGTGCGAATCTCGAACGAAAAAGAACCGTCCCCGGAGGGCGAGTCTCGAACGAAAAGAACCGTCCCCGATGCGGAAAGGAACCGTCCCTTGAACCGGAAGGAACCGTCCCTACGGCTCGGGACCAGATCAGTCGAGGCGAGCCGGGGACCACAGCGACGTCCAGGGGACGCCGAGTTCGAGCAGGAGGGTGCGGAGCAGCGGCAGGGACAGGCCGACCACGTTGTGGTGGTCGCCCTCGATGCCGGTGACGAACGGGCCGCCGAGGCCGTCGACGGTGAAGGCGCCCGCCACCCACAGCGGCTCGCCGGTGGCGACGTAGGCCTCGATCTCGGCGTCGTCGAGGTGCGCGAAGTGCACCACGGTGGACGCCACCGACTCGGCGGCCCGCTCGTCGCCGTCCTCGCGGACGATCACCCGGTGACCGGTGTGCAGCACACCCGAGCGTCCCCGCATGGCACGCCAGCGCGCGGTCGCCGCGGCGGCGTCGGCGGGCTTGCCCTGCGCGTCGCCGTCGAACTCCAGCAGCGAGTCGCAGCCGATGACCACCATCGGAGCGTCGCTCGTGGGCAACCGGCCGGCGACGGCGGCCGCCTTCATCCGGGCCAGGGTGAGCGCCAGCGCCGCGGGTTCGGCGACCTGGACGGCGTCCTCGTCGACCCCCGAGACGACCACCTCGGCGGCGACGCCGGCCCGCCGCAACACCTCCAGCCGGGCCGGGCTGGCGGACGCCAGGATCACCCTCATCGGCCGACCGCCCGG
>CALMIQ010000500.1 GCA_937863965.1 uncultured Micropruina sp. | reverse complement strand
TCGGTCGCCGGAGGCCGCCAGCCGTGCTCGCGCCAGGCCCGGGAGAACGGTGTGAACACCCGGTACGGGTTGCCCTGCTGGTTGCGGATCCGTCCGGGGGTGACGGCGTAGGGGCTGCCGGTCTCGACCCAGGCGATGCCGTGTTTGGCCAGGGCCTTCTCGACCCGGGCGTCGCGGGCGGCGCCGTCCGGTTCGGTCTCGGCGGAGACGTGCACCGAGGTTGCACCGACCTCCTTCGCCACCCGGGGCAGGACCTGCTCGGGTGCGCCGTGCCGCAGGCACAGGCGTCCGTCGTAGGACTCGTCGAGGGCCCGCAGGGTGTGCGCCAGCCAGGCCCGCCGGGGAGCTCCGGCGTCGTCGAAGAACGCCGGATCGAGCACGAACAACGGCACCACCGGCCCGTCCTGGTGCGCCGCCGCCAGCGCCGGATGGTCGGCCCGGCGCAGGTCGCGGCGCAGCCACAGGATGCTGGTCATGCCAGGCATCGTGACACGCCGGGCACGGCCCCCGCCCGCCCGCTTGGGGTGAGCCCCGGTTCGGCGGTTCGGGGGACGGTTCCTTTCCCGTTCAGGGGACTCCCGTTCAGGGGACGGTTCCTTTCGGTTCAGGGGACGGTTCCCTTCCCGTTCAAGGGACGGTTCCTTTCCCGTTCACGGAACCGTCCCCTGAACCGTGGCCAGCTCCCTCACTAGGCTGGCCGGGTGAAGCTGACCATCGTCGGGGGTGGCGGGTTCCGGGTGCCCCTGGTGCATGCCGCCCTGCTGGCCGACGACCTGATCGACCACCTGGCGCTGCTCGATGTCGACCCGGACCGGCTCGCCGTGATCGACCGGGTGCTGACCGGCCAGGCGCGGACGTCCGCGCGGCGGCACAGCGTGCACACCGACCCGACCGAGGCCCTGGCGGACGCCGACTTCGTCTTCTCGGCGATGCGCACCGGCGGCACCGCCGCTCGCGTGCTCGACGAGCGGATCGCCGCCGGACACGGATTGATCGGCCAGGAGACCGTGGGCGCGGGCGGGATCGCCTATGCGCTACGCAGCATTCCCGCGTCCCTGGAGTTGGCCCGCACCGTGGCCCGGACAGCGCCCCAGGCCTGGCTGATCAACTTCACCAACCCGGCCGGCATGGTCACCGAGGCGCTCGCCGCCGTGCACCCGCGGGTGGTCGGCATCTGTGACTCGCCGGTCGCCCTGGCCCGGCGGGCCGCCGCCGCGCTCGGACTCGACCCGGCGTCCGTCGAGCCGGACTACGTCGGGCTGAATCACCTCGGCTGGTTACGTGGCCTGACCGTGGCCGGCACCGACCGGCTGCCCGAGCTCATCGCCGACCCGGACCGGCTGGCCTCGTTCGAGGAGGGCCGGCTGTTCGGCCCACGGCTGATCGGCGACCTGGGAGCGCTGCCGAACGAGTACCTGCACTGGTTCTACTTCCGCCGCGAGGCCGGGACGGGCGGCGCGCGCGGCGCCTTCCTCGCCGAGCAGCAGGACCGCTTCTACCGCGGCTGCCCCGCCGACCCGGACGCCGCCCTGGCGGCCTGGGAGGCCGCCCGCCGGGAGCGGGAGGAGACCTACGGCGCCGCCAATCGGGAGGCGGCGGGCGGATTCGAGCGCGCCGCGGCCGACCTCGTCTCGGGTGGGTACGAGGGTGTGGCGCTGGCGATCATGCGGGCGATCGGACGCGACGAGCCGGCCCGCCTGATCCTCGACGTGCCGAATGCCGGACGCCTGGCCGATCTGCCCGACGACGCCGTCATCGAGGCTCCCTGCCGGGTGGACGGCGCCGGCGTCCACCCGCTGCCGATCGATCCGCTGCCCGACTACGCCCGCGGCCTGGTCGCCACCGTCAAGCAGGTGGAGCGCTGGACGATCGAGGCGGCCGTCACCGGTTCCGCCCGCGCCGCGCGGCTGGCGCTCACCCACCATCCGCTGGTCGACTCGGCCGCGATCGCGTCCCGGCTGCTGGCCGACTATCGGGCCGCGCACGCCGAACTCGGCTATCTGCGCTGACCCCACGGGCGTTTCACCAGCGCTGCGGCCCCGGCGGGAAGGACGGCGGGGGCGGCCCCGGCGGGAAGGACGGCGGAAGCGGCGCCTGCGAGGACGGGGGTGGGAAGGACGGCGTCCGCTGCCCGCCGGGCATGGTCTTCACCGCGGACCGGTGCCGGGAGGCCGCGCCGAGCACCGCCCACAGCCCGGTCGCGAGCAGCGCGGTGCCGATCACCTCGACGCCCATCCGGACGAACCGGTCCAGGTCGACCGCGAAGGTCACCGCGACGGCGTCCGTGGCGGCGATCAGCATGGTGACGGTGAGATAGCCGACGATCAGCAGCGCACGGGCGGGCCGGGGGAAGGCCGCAGAGTCGCCGTTCGCCTCGCCGGCGCCGGTGAGCAGGTTCCACACCAGGCCGAACACCAGCAGCGCTCCCCCGGACGCCCCCAGCGCCCAACCGATCGGGTCGGCCACCTGGTCCCGGCCGAGCACCGCCGCGCTCAGCAGCAACGCCACGCCGATCGCCAGCCCCCGCGGCACGGTCAGCACGCCGCGCGCCAGCCAGAACCCGCCGACCCCGGTGACGATCAGCACCATCGCCGCGCTGAGGGTGTCCAGCCCGAGACCCGGCATCGGCAGCCCGGCCCGGTTGAGCGCGGCGAACAGGCAGAACAGGCCCAGCAGCAGCGCCAGCTGCGCGGTGCCCGGCCGCGCCTCCCGGTAGGCGCGGATCCCGGCTGCCGCGCAGATCAGCACGGCGGTGGCCTCACCGGCCAGCAGGAGCCAGCGGCCGCCGTCCACCCCGCCGCCCATCCGGGTGACCAGGTCACCCGGCACGTACTGCACTCCGAGCGTCCGCAGCGACAGCCACAGCCCGCGCTCCAGGTTGCCCCAGACGATGTTCGCCATCTGCGGAGCCGCCAGCGCCACCCCGACCCACAGCGCCAGCCGGCCGAACGCCTCGGACAGCTCCGCAACGTCCGGGGCGTCCGGCGGCAACCCGGCGCGGCGCCGCCGATGCTCCAGGGCGCGTCCCAGCAGCAGCCAGCAGCCGCCGGTGACGCCGATCATGACACAGGCCAGCACGACCTCGACGGCCTGCAGCCACCAGGGCAGCGGGGAACGCGCGAACCGCCAGAGCTGGGCGGCCCACGCGACCACCAGGATCGTGGTGACCACGAACAGCTGCACGCCGCGCGGGAAACGTCGGCCCAGGTACTCGACGAACCACACCGAGGACGTGAACGCGACCTCGGCGGTGGCGGCGCCGGAGGTGACCGCGTAGCCGAGGCCCAGTACGCCCACCGACATCACGATCAGCACCACCAGGAAGCTCGGGTCGCTCCGCCCGGCGTCCAGCGCGGGACGCACGAAGGTCACCAGATTCGCCACGGTGACGGCGCTGACGATGCCGAGGTTGACCGCGAACTCCCACCAGGCGAACCCCCGCCCCCGGCGGGCCAGGTGGAATCCGGCCAGCGTCAGCAGTCCCGCGCCGCACCACACCAGCTGGTCGATCGTTGCCGCGAGCTGGGCCATCGCCGACCACAGCAGCACGGGGGCGGCCAGCCCGGCCAGCTTGACCGCGGGTGGTGCGTGCATCGCCGCGGTCGTCAGCACCGCGGCCAACAACACGGTGATCGCCAGCGCCACCCCGAGCAGCTCCGCCGCGATGCCGAAGGCCGCGCTGCCGGCCGGCAACGCCTGCCGCACCCACGGTCCCGACACGGTGACCACGGCCAGGGCCACGTAGCAGACCAGGCAGGCCGTGACGATCGCGGACAGTCCCGGCGGCCAGCCGTCGGCGCGCAACCGCCCGCCGCGCACCGGATCGACCACCACCCGGTTGATCACCTGGACCACGACGTCCGTCGCGTCGTGCACCATGCCCGGCCGACGTCGCGGTCGTGGCGGACGGACGCCGGTCACGAATACTCCAGCCAGCGGAAGCGGTCCCCGACCAGCTGCATGGCGATCAGCCCGCGGCCGCCCCGCAGCGGGGCCAGTTCCGGACGCCGGGCGCCCTCCGGGAAGCGCCAGGTGAGGGTGGGCAGGCCAGGCCCGGCCAGGAGCACGCCGGTGTCGGTCACCCCGATCAGCTGACCGGTGGCCGCGATCGGCAGCACCACCGGCAGGTCGCCCGTCGATCGCCACAGCTCGGTCCCGGCGGCGTCCAGCACGGCCGCGGCGTGTGGTTCGGAGAGCAGCAGCGACGTGCCGAGCGGGTAGACCAGCGAGTCGTCCGCCACCGTGCGCAGCCAGCGGACGTCGCCCGTCGCGCGGTCGCGCACCACCAGCCAGTTGTCGACCAGCACCGCCACCACCGGCCCGAAGGGCACCGCGCGGACCGCCGATGCGTCGGCCTGGACGTCCCACAGCGCCCGGCCGGTGGCCAGGTCGAGGACAGCCACCTCGGAGTCGCGGGCCAGCACGACGGTGCCCGGGTCGCCGCCGACGCCGAGCAGCTCGGTCACCCCCTCGGTCTCCCAGGCCACCTCGCCGCTGCCGGCGGAGAGGACGCGCAGCAGCCCGTCGGCATCCACCACCACGACCCGCCCCGGCAGCGCCGTCAGGTGGGTGACCGCGTCCGGCAGCGGATGCCGCCACTGCTCCCAGCCGACGGCGTCGTAGGCGATCACCTCGCGCTCCGTGGTGCCGGCGAAGACCAGCCCGTCGGCGGCCGCGAGGCCGCGGACCGATCCCCCGGGCTGCGATCGCCAGCGCTGGGTGTACAACGACTCGGGCTCCGACGCCACCGCCGGGGAGGGCAGCCAGGCGGTGAGCCGTCCGGCGGTGTCGGCGATCACCAGCCGGTCGCCCGCCCAGACCGCGCGCGAGCCGGACGGCGCCAGTTGCGGCTGGTACACGTTGCTGCCGTTGCGGAAGAACAGCATCGAGCGCGGCTCGCGCCCCTGCAGCGGCATCGCCGGCACCGCGGCAGCCGGGACCGGCGGCGGCCGGGACGCCGCACCGTCCCCGAACCCGGTACCGGCCGGATCACTGGTCCAGGCGACCAGCCCGGCGCCGGGGCAGAAGCCGAAGGCCTCGGTCTGACCGCCGACGATCACACTGCTCAGCACGCATCCCGGTCGCGGCGCGCCGGGGGCGGCCGTGACCCGGGCCTCGCCACTGGTGGCGGCGTCCCGGTCGCGGGCGAGCCGGCCCGTCCAGTGGGTCTCGGAGCCGGCCAGCAGCCCCGCGGACAGCACCGGCACCCCCGGATCGAGGACCAGCGAGCGGTCGGCCCCGGTGATCGCCCGCAGCAGCACCCCCTCGGCCGCGACCTCGAAGTCGAGGCTGGTGTTCGGCTCGGCGGTGCCCGGCCGGAGCAGGTCCACGGTCAGCCAGTCGTTCGCCGGCGCGGCCGTGATCAGCCGGCGGGCGGGTGCGCTCAACTCGCTCCAGGCGTCCATGCCGCCGAGCCGGCCCTGGGTGACCTGCCACGGGCCACCGTCCTGACGATCGAGGCGGACGGTGGTGGCCGGCCTGCCGGGCAGGTACTCCGCGACCGGTCCGCTCCCGGCGCTCGACCGGCCGGCCCAGACGATCGCCACCGCCGAGACCAGCACCACCAGCAGCACCCCGATCGCCGCCACCGGGCCAGTGTGCGGCCGGGGTGGCGGATGACCGAAGCCTGGCGTGGTCAGCGGACGGCCCTCCCATCGGGCTCGACGATCGTGAAGGGGCATCGTAGGACGATGCGGTGCCGCTCGCCGTCAGTTCTTCTTCGGCCGCTTCGCCTTGTCGGCCTCCGGCGGCCGGCCCAGCAACTCGTCGAGGGTCTGCATCCGCTCGGCCATGCCCGCCTCGTTGCCATGATCGGTCGGCACGTAGTAACGGGCACCCTCCAGCTCGTCGGGCAGGTACTGCTGGGCGGCGACTCCGTGCGGGTGGTCATGGGCGTAGCGGTACCCCTTGCCGTGGCCCAGCGCCTTGGCGCCGGCATAGTGCGCGTCGCGCAGGTGCGGAGGGACCAGCCCGATCCTCCCGGCCCGGACGTCCGCGAGCGCCCCGTCGATGCCGAGGGTGACGGCGTTCGACTTCGGCGCCAGCGCGCAGGCGACCACCGCGTGGGCCAGGTTCAGCCGGGCCTCGGGCATGCCGATCAGCTGGACGGCCTGGGCGGCGGCCACGCAGGTCTGCAGCACCGACGGGGCGGCCATCCCGATGTCCTCGCTGGCCAGGATGACCAGCCGCCGGGCGATGAACCGGGGGTCCTCGCCGGCCTCGATCATCCGGGCCAGGTAATGCAGGGACGCCTGCACGTCCGATCCGCGCAGCGACTTGATGAACGCGCTGATCACGTCGTAGTGCTGGTCGCCGTCGCGGTCGTAGCGGACGGCGGCGCGGTCGACCGCCCGGCTGATCGCCTCCGGGGTGATCGCGTCCTGGCCCGCGGACGCCGTCCCCGCCGCCGACTCCTCCAGGTAGGTCAGCGCGCGCCGGGCGTCCCCGCCGGCCAGCCGCAGCAGGTCGGCGCGCGCCTCGTCGGTGAGGGTGAACGCCCCGCCCAGGCCGCGCTCATCGGCCAGTGCCCGGTCGATCAGGACGCCGAGGTCGGCGTCCGTCAGGGGCTTCAGGGTGAGCAGCAACGAGCGGGACAGCAGCGGGGCGATCACCGAGAACGACGGGTTCTCGGTGGTGGCCGCGATCAGTGTGACCAGCCGGTTCTCCACCGCCGGCAGCAGGACGTCCTGCTGGGCCTTGGAGAACCGGTGCACCTCGTCCACGAACAGCACCGTCGAGCGTCCGCGGGCCAGTTCGCGGCGAGCCGTCTCGAGTTCGGCGCGCACCTCGCGGACGCCGGCGGTGACAGCGGAGAGTTCAACGAAGCGGCGCTTCGCCGACTGGGACACGACAGCGGCGATGGTCGTCTTGCCTACACCCGGCGGGCCCCAGAGGAAGACCGACATGGCGGCGTCCCCCTCGGCCAGCCGCCGCAGCGGCGATCCCGGTCCGAGCAGGTGCTGCTGGCCGACGATCTCGTCGACGGTGCGGGGCCTCATCCGGACGGCGAGCGGAGCATCCGCGGACGGCGTGCTCAACGACCCGCCCGGGGTCGCGGTCACGGGGGTGCTGTTGCCGAAGAGGTCCTCCACCGCGCCGAGTCTACGAGCGGACGCCGACAGTCGCCGACGGGCGTCCGGCCCGGGACCGCCGGCGCACGTTGCCCGGGTTCGGTTTCGTCGCCTGGGTTTGAACCCGTGCAACGAGCCCGGAGCCAGGCAACGTCGATCCGGCCGGACGCCGCGGACGACTCCACGCGTCCCGCGACTTGCGTTCCGAACACTCGCGATATATCGTTGACGCAACGTAACACGTACGAAAGGAGTCCACTCATGTGGAACAACGAACATCAGCCGCGGGGATTCCGCGGCAGCGACGACGATCGACGCCCCCGCCGCGGCCCGCGCGGCATGGGGCACGGCCGCGGCGGCGCGCCCTTCGGGGCCCCGTTCGGCCCCGGAGCCCCGTTCGGTCCCGGTGGGCCGTTCGGTCCGGGCGGCCCCTTCGGTGCGGGTGGACCGTTCGGGGGACCGGGCGGACGTCGCGGGCGCGCCCGGCGCGGCGACGTCCGGGCGGCGATCCTGGCCCTGCTGGCCGAGGAGCCGATGAACGGCTACCAGATGATCCAGGCCATGGCCGAGCGCACCGGCGGCGGCTGGAAGCCGTCGCCGGGCGCGATCTACCCGGCGCTGTCCCAGTTGGAGGACGAGGGCCTGATCGAGCCGTTCGACAACAACGGCGCCAAGGCCCACCGGCTCACCGAGGCCGGCCAGGCCGCGGCGTCCGCGATCGACCCGAAGCCGTGGGACGCCTTCAACACCGAGAACGCGCCGGCGCATCCCGACGTCCTGCGCGGGCTGTGGAAGGAGTTCGGTTCGCTGGCGATGGCGGCCCAGGAGATCACCCGCTCCGGCAGCCGCGCGCACCAGCAGCAGGCGGCACAGATCCTCGCCGAGACCCGGCGCAGCCTGTACGGCCTGCTGGCCAGCGAGGCGGACGAGGACGACCAGGACCTGGCGAACCCGGACGACCTGCGCTGAGGCTCCGCTGACAAGGCCCTCCCCAATCAGTTCTGCCCTCCCGTCGACGGGAGGGCAGAACTGATTGGGGAGGGCTTCAGGGCGTGCGGCCGACCCGCGCCGATCGACATGCCGGATCCGACGCCGTCAGCCCGGGGGCTGGTCGGTGACCTCCGAACCGAGGAAAGTGAGCCAGACCACCCCGGTCGGATGCCCATCCGGATCATGGATCCCCCACTCCAGCAGTTCCTTCGTCTCGGGGTCGTAGCGGTACAGGTGGTCCACCGTCCGTCCGTCGACCTCGGCGGGCAGCCGCAGTTCCCGCGCGGGGCGCCCGAGCCGGTCGGTGATCGGCTCCTCCGTGGCACCCTCGGCACGCGCGATGGCGACGATCACCCACTGGCGTCGAGTCGCGTCCAGGTTCCCGAGCATCAGGGCGTCCGCACGGGACAGCAGGCACGCGCCGCAGGACGGGTCCAGCCCGTCGACGAGCCAGCCATCGATCCGGTCGACCTGGGTCGGCATCGCGGCCAGGTACTGTTCCACACCCATCCCGGCCGGTGCCGGCAGCTCGTCCGGCCCGGCGACGTTCCCCGGGGCGCCGAGCCAGCGGCGCTGGTCGGAACTCACCCATTGGCTGCCGTTGGCCGAGGAGCCGGCCCCGTCCTCGATGGTCACCGAACGCCGCAGATACTGCCCGGGTGCCAGCGGCCGGTTCAGCTGCGCAGCCGCCGGTGGGGTCGCACTCGGCACCACCGGGTCGAAGGGCGGGGCCGGCTCGCCGGATCGTACGTCGCCGACCAGGATCGACCGCCCGAGCTCGGTCTCACCACCGCCGGGCCGGAGGGTGCGTACCTCGAGGATCTCCGAGGTGCCCGCGTCGAAGTAGAACCGCAGCACGGTTCCCATCCGCCCGGGGGTCTCGATGACGAGCGCCGGCCTGGACAGCGTGTCGGCACCGTCGGCGAGTCGCCTGGCCCCGTCCTGCCGGAGCAGCACCTGCTGCAGGGTGCGGTACTGCAGGGCGGAGAGGTTGGCGTCCGCCGCCTCCTGCACCGAGTCGGTGACCCCGGACGCCCGCGCGGTGAGGAGCTTCTCGGCCGCCACCGGATCGTCCCCGATGGCCCGGGTGAAGCTCAACGGATTGGCCGCATCGACGGGGGCGAACGGGCCGCCGGTCCTGGTCGTGCCACCCGGCTCAATGCTGAACGACCACATCGTGCCCGTGTCGTCGAACCACACGGCCCGCTGGTACGCCTGCACGCCCCGGCCGGCGTCGACGGTGGTGGTGGTCCGGCGCAGGAAGTACTCCCCTGGCCCGACCGGATGGACGGGCCGGCGCGGGTCCGCCGCCGGCGCGGTGGCCGTCCGGGCCGGCTGCGGTTGCACCCGCTGACCCGACTGGAGGGCCGCGCCCACGATCACCACGACGACCGCGGCCGCCGCGGCCGCCAGCGCGAGCAGGGTGCGACGGTGCCGGGGGCCGGACGCCGGATCGCCCGGCGGCTGCTGCGACACCCGGTCGTCCAGGTCCGCCAGCAGCTGCTCACGGCGCACGGCCCACCCGGGTGCCGCCCGGTCCAGCTCCGCCGGCCGTGCCTGGGCCAGTTCCTCGAGAATGTCGCTCATCATGCACCCCGCACTGCGGTCTCGTCGGCTGCCGCCTCCAGGCGCTTGCGTGCCCGGTGCAGCCTCACGTTGAAGGTGGCCGTCGAACAGCCCATCACCTGGGCGGCCTGGGCGGCGGTCAATCCGTCCCAGGCGATCATCAGCAGGGCCTCGCGGTCGTCGGTACTGAGCGTGCCCAGCGCCCGGATCAGGGTCTGCCGCCGGGTCACCGCGTCACCGACCGCGTCCGGGGCAGCCAGGGCGAGCAGCCTGGCCGCCTGCGCGTCACCGGAGACCGAACGGGCGTAGCGTCGCCGGGAGTCGGCGATCGGGTTGCGCGCCGTGACCAGCAGCCAGGGCAGCGGGGGTTCGGGAAGGACCTGCCGCCGGCGCCAGGCGATCAGGAATGCCTCGGACACGACGTCCTCGGCATCGTTGTGGCCCACCTGCCGAAGGCAGTACGCCATCACCCGATCGGCGTTGGCCCGATACAGCCGCGCGAACGCCGCATCGGTCGAGGGTGTACTGGTGCTCACATTCCGTAATCGTTCGGCGGGCCCGATTGTTACCGGCCGGTTCGTTGCGGGCCGACCCAGCAGCAATCCGAGGCTCAGCCCGCCGCCTGCTTGGCCACCGGCTTGGCGTCCACCCCGGCCTCCTTGCGCTGGGCCACCGAGATCGGGGCCGGCGCGCCGGTCAGCGGGTCGTAGCCGCCGCCGCTCTTCGGGAAGGCGATGGCGTCGCGGATCGAGTCCGAGCCGGACAGCAGGGCGACGATCCGGTCCCAGCCGAAGGCGATGCCGCCGTGCGGCGGGGCGCCGAACTTGAAGGCGTCCAGCAGGAAGCCGAACTTCTCCTGCGACTCCTGTTCGGACAGCCCCATCACCGCGAACACCCGCTCCTGGATGTCGCGGCGGTGGATACGGATCGAGCCGCCGCCGATCTCGTTGCCGTTGCAGATCATGTCGTAGGCCCAGGCCAGCGCGTCGCCGGGTTCGGTGTCGAAGGTCTCCAGGTCCTGCGGCGAGGTGAAGGCGTGGTGCACGGCCGTCCAGGCGCCGGCGCCGACCGCGATGTCGCCCTCGGCGACGGCGTCGCCGGTGGGCTTGAACAGCGGCGCGTCGACCACCCAGGCGAACGACCAGCTGCCCTCCTCGATCAGGCCGCAGCGCTTGGCGATCTCGTTGCGGGCGGCACCCAACAGCGCCTGCGAGGACGCCTTGGCGCCGGCGGCGAAGAACACGCAGTCACCCGGCTGGGCACCGACGGCGGCGGCCAGCCCGGCGCGTTCGGCGTCCGAGATGTTCTTGCTGACCGGCCCGCCCAGGGTGCCGTCCTCGGCGATCGTCACGTAGGCCAGGCCGCGGGCGCCGCGCTGCTTGGCCCACTCCTGCCAGGCGTCGAAGGTGCGCCGCGGCTGCGAGCCGCCGCCGGGCATGACGACCGCACCCACGTAGGGGGCCTGGAACACCCGGAACGGGGTGCCGGCGAAGAACGCCGTCAGGTCGGTCAGCTTCACCTCGAAGCGCAGATCGGGTTTGTCGGAACCGTAGCCGTCCATCGCCTCGGCGTAGGTGAGCCGCGGAAACGGCGTCGACAACTCGACGCCGATCAGCGACCAGATCTCCTTGGCGAGGGCCTCGCCGAGCTCGATCACGTCCTCCTGGTCGACGAAGGACATCTCGATGTCGAGCTGGGTGAACTCGGGCTGCCGGTCGGCGCGGAAGTCCTCGTCGCGGTAGCAGCGGGCGATCTGGTAGTAGCGCTCCATGCCGGCCACCATCAGCAGCTGCTTGAACAGCTGCGGGGACTGCGGCAGCGCGTACCACGAGCCGGGCGCCAGCCGGGCCGGCACGATGAAGTCGCGGGCACCCTCGGGAGTCGACCGGGTCATCGTGGGCGTCTCGATCTCGACGAAATCGCGGGCGTCGAGCACCCGGCGGGCGGCCGCGTTGACCTTCGACCGCAGCCGGATCGCCCGGGCCGGAGCCGGACGCCGCAGGTCGAGGTAGCGGTACTTGAGCCGGGCCTCCTCGCCGACGCTGACCCGCTCGTCGATCTGGAACGGCAGCGGCGCGGACGCGTTGAGCACGGTGAGTTCGCTGATCGCGACCTCGATCTCGCCGGTGGGCAGGTCCGGGTTGGCGTTGCCCTCGGGCCGCGCCTCGACGACGCCGACCACCTGGATGCAGTACTCGTTGCGCAGCTCATGGGCGCCGGACGCCGCCAGCACCTCGTCCCGGACGACGACCTGGACGACGCCCGAGGCGTCCCGCAGGTCGACGAAGGCGACACCGCCGTGGTCGCGGCTCCGGGCCACCCAGCCGGTCAGCGTGACGGTGGTTCCGATGTCGGAGGCGCGCAGGGTTCCGGCGGTATGGGTCCGCAGCATGGCGATGTTCCTTTCTCTGCCCCGCATAGACGGTGCGGGCGCGTTCGTCCGAGCTTAGTGCCGAGGCTTCCGGCCAGTCGAAACGAGGGCGCCGGCGGACCCCTCCGATGCCGCGCGGGCCGGCGCCTCGTTGCGCGCGTCCGGACCCGCGCAACCAAACCGAACCCGCCCGACCTCGGGGACAGGCCCTCGCGGGGGGTTCAGAACACGCCGTGGGGCCGGAACTGGACGCTGATCCGCGGGCCGACCGCCCGGGCCGTCTTGAGGATCGCGTGCTCCCAGGTGCGCTGGCAGGAGCCGCCCATCACGATCAGGTCGCCGTGCCCGAGCGGATAGGAGCCGTGCAACCGTCCGCCGACCGGCCGCAGCGACAGGTGCCGCGGCGATCCGAACGACACGATCGCCACCATGGTGTCCTCGGTGCGGCTGCGGCCGATCCGGTCGCCGTGCCAGGCCACCGAGTCGCGGCCGTCGCGGTAGTAGCAGCAGCCGGCGGTGACGAACTCCTCCCCCAGTTCGGCGGCGTAGTACCGGTTCAGCTCGGCGCGTGCCCGGGTGAGCGCCGGGTCGGGCAGCTCGTCACCGGCGCCGTACATGCACAGCAGCCGTGGGACGTCGACCGTGCGGTCGTACATCGCGCGCCGTTCGGCGTGCCACGGGATGCCCTCGGCCAACCGAGGGAAGACCTCGTCGGCGCCCGCGATCCAGCCGGGGGCCAGGTCGACCCAGGCGCCCCGGCCCAGCGGCACCCGGCGGACGCGTCCGGCCAGCGGTGGCACCCCGACCCCGGAGTCGGAGAACAGGCCCGCCTGGAAGTCGATCGCCATGAACCGAGCATAGACCAGACTCGAACTGATGTACTATTCAACCCTCGACGTTTCGCCGGCACGCTCTTGGTTGCGATCGCCCCGGGCAGGCGGAGAGCCGGGTCATGGACGCTCCTCCTGCGTCCCGACCCGGCTCGATCCGTGTCCCCACCACGGTGAACAGTTCCCCCCGACCGTTCTCGCGTCCCCCCGAATCGCGATCCCGGTAGCTGCTTCCCTGTGGCTTGCCGTCCCCCTCGGCATGAGAAGAACTCTGCCCGACCACCCTCAACGATCCGTGCAAGCAACCTCGAGAACAGCGCAAGCTCCGCTGACCGGAACCGCGCCTCAGCCCGCCGCGACCATCGGACGCCGGTCCGCGACCGGCGGCTCCCAGGCGTCCGGATCGGCGGGCACCTGCTCGCCGGAGCGGATGTCCTTCACCTCGCCGGTGGCGAACCAGACGAACGGAATGCCGCGCCGGTCGGCGTAGCGGATCTGCTTGCCGAACCGGTCCGCCTTCGGCGCGACCTCCACCGCGATCCCGCGGGCCCGTAGCCGGGTCGCGAGGGCGTCCGCCTCGGCCCGGGTCTCCTCGGAGTCGACCGCCACCAGCACGCAGGCCGGCACGCTCCGGGACGCCGTCAGCGCCCCCTTGGCGAGCAGCGGCACCAGGATGCGCGTGACCCCGATCGACAGCCCGACACCGGGGTAGCTGGTGCGGCCGTCGGAGGCCAGCGAGTCGTAGCGCCCGCCCGAGCAGATCGAACCCAGGTGCTCGAAGCCGGCCAACTCGGTCTCGTAGACGGTGCCGGTGTAGTAGTCGAGCCCGCGGGCGATCTTCAGGTCGGCGACGATCCGTCCGGGCGCGGCCTGTGCCCCGGCCCGAACCACCGCAGCCAGCTGCTCCAGCCCCTCGTCCAGCAGTCCGTTCTCGACGCCCAGCGAGCGGACCCGCTCGACGAACGAGTCGTCGGGCGCCGAGATGGTGGCCAGCTCCAGGCACCGCGCGGCCACCTCGGAGCTCACCCCGAGTTCGCCGGTGAGCAGCGCGGCCACGGCGTCCGGGCCGATCTTGTCCAGCTTGTCGACCCGCTGCAGCACGGCCAGGTGGTCGTCGATCCCGAGCCCGCGGTAGAAGCCCTCGGCGAGCCGGCGGTTGTTGACCCGCATCAGCACCGGCGGGACGCCGAACTCGGTGTGCAGCCGCTCCAGCGCCTCGAGGATCACCCGGGCGACCTCGACGTCGTGGTGCGCGGCCAACGTGCCCTGGCCGACCACGTCGATGTCCGCCTGCAGGAACTCCCGGTAGCGGCCCTCCTGCGGCCGCTCGCCGCGCCACACCTTCTGGATCTGGTAGCGACGGAACGGAAAGTTGAGGTGGCCCGAGTTCTCCAGCACGTAGCGGGCGAACGGCACCGTCAGGTCGAAGTGCAGGCCCAGCTCGTCGGCGTCCGATCCCCCGCCGTGGCGTTCGGCCTGCAGCCGACGGACGACGTAGATCTCCTTGTCGATCTCCCCCTTGCGGGCCAGCTGCGCCATCGGCTCCAGCGCGCGGGTCTCGATCGAGCCGAACCCGTGCAGCTCGAAGGTGTCGGCGAGCGCGGCCAGGACGCGCTGCTCGACGATGCGCTGGGCGGGCAGGAATTCGGGAAAGCCGCTCAGCGGCCTCGGACGACTCATCGGTTGTGGGCACCACCTAGGCGATTCGGTTGCAGGAAGTCGGATTGCAGGTACGGATTGGTGGCCCGTTCCCGGGCCATCACGGTCTGCTGGCCGTGGCCGGGCAGGATCGCGGCGGTGTCGGGCAGGCCCAGCACCGGTCCGCGCAGGGTGTCCAGCATGACGGCATGGTCGCCGCCGGGCAGATCGGTCCGGCCGATGGACCCGGCGAACAGCACGTCGCCGGAGAAGACCACCGAATCGAGCTGGTCGTGGCCGGTCAGCGGCGTGGACAGCATCACGCAACCGGGCCGATGGCCGGGCGCATGGACCACCTCGAAGGTGAGCCCGGCGACGTCCAGCCCGCTCTCGAAGAAGCGCAGGTCTTCGGGTTCGGCCAGCTCGGCCCCGCCGAGGACCGAGGCGAGCAGCTCGGCGCTGCCCGGCCCGAGACCGGCCACCGGATCGGTGAGCAGCTCGCGGTCGGCGGCATGGATCCAGGCCGGCACCCCCCACGCGTGGGCCACCCGGGTCGCCGACGCCACGTGATCGATGTGGCCGTGGGTCAGCAGGACGCCGACCGGGGTCAGCCCGTGCTCGGCGACGGTGGCCCGGACGCCGTCGTAGGCGTCCACCCCCGGGTCGACGATCACGCACTCCCGGCCCGCCGCGGTGGCGGCCAGGTAGCAGTTCGCCTGCCAGGGGCCGGCGGGAAAGGAGGCCAGGAACACCCCGTCAGCCTAACGGGCCCACCCGTCCCCCCACGCGCGGCCCGGGCCCGGGGCGCCGCCCGCGACGAACCGGCTGCTTCGCGGCGCCTCGGCGTCGAGCACCGGGCCCCACGCACAAATCCGTAGGCATGCGGCAAGATGTTCCCCATGACTTCTACCAGCCCGGCCGACTTCGGTCGCGTCGACCCCGACGGGACGGTTTACGTCCGCACCGCCGAGGGCGAACGTAGCGTCGGACAGATCCCGGACGTGCCCGCGGCGGAGGCGCTCGCCTTCTACACCCGGCGGTTCGAGGCACTCGAACTGGAGGTCGGCCTCCTGGAGCGCCGGATCGCCTCCGGTGCGCTGTCCCCGGATGAGGCCCGCGGCAGCATCGCGACCGTGACGTCGAACGTCACCGGTGCGAACGCGGTCGGCGACCTGGACGGCCTGCTGGCGCGGCTGCAGGCGCTGGCCCCCGTGCTCGCCCAGGCCACCGAGGCGCGCAAGGCGGAGCGGGCCCGGCAGGCCGAGGAGACCAGGGCCACCAAGGAAGCCATGGTCGCCGAGGCCGAGCAGTTGGCCCAGGGCAACGACTGGCGCGGCGGGGTCAACCGGTTCCGTTCCCTGCTCGACGAGTGGAAGGCGCTGCCTCGCATCGACCGGGCCACCGACGACGCGCTGTGGCACCGGTTCTCGACCGCCCGGACCACCTACACCCGGCGCCGCAAGGCGCAATTCGCCGAGCAGGCCGAGCGGCGCGAGGGCGCCCGCCGGGTCAAGGAGCAGATCATCGCCGAGGCCCGGACGCTGGCCGACTCGACCGAGTGGGGCCCGACCTCGGGCGCCTTCCGCGACCTGATGGCCCGCTGGAAGGCGGCCGGCGCCGCCCCGCGCGAGGTGGACGACGCGCTGTGGGCCGAGTTCCGCGGGTTGCAGGACCAGTTCTTCAACGCCCGGCAGGCGACCCTGTCCGAGCAGGACGCCGAGTTCCGCGCCAACCTGGAGGCCAAGGAGGCGCTGCTTGCCAGGGCCGAGGCCGAGATCGTGCCGGTCATCGACAGCGGCGCCGCGCGGAGCGCGTTCCGGACCTTCGTCGACGCCTACAACGCGCTCGGCAAGGTCCCGCGGGAGTCGATCCGCGGGCTCGACAACCGCGTCCGTGCCCTGGAGTCGGCGGTCCGCGAGGCCGAGGACGCCGAGTGGAAGCGCACCGACCCCGAGGCCCGCTCGCGCGCCGAGGAGACCGTGGCGATGCTCAGCAACGAGATCGACAAGCTGAACGAGAAGGTCGTCAAGGCCGAGGCCCGGGGCGACCGGAAGACCGCCGAGAAGGCCCGGGACTCGATCGCCACCTACCAGACCTGGCTCGATCAGGCGCGCGAGACCTTGGCGGACTTCTCCCGCTGATCTCCGTGACTCAGCGCCTCTTCTCCTACGGCACCCTGCGCCAGGCGAACGTCCAGGTCGTCCTGTTCGGTCGGGAGGTCGTCACCGTGGCCGACACGCTGCCCGGGTACCGGATCGACTGGTTGACGATCACCGATCCCGACGTGATCGCGACCAGCGGATCGGATCGGCACCCGATCCTGCGCGCCGGCACGGCCACAGACGTCGTCGGCGGCGCCTACCTCGAACTCAGCGACGCCGAGCTCGCGCGGGCCGACGAGTACGAGGTCGACGACTACGAACGCCGGTCGGTCACCCTCGGTTCGGGCGTGCGGGCCTGGGTCTATCTCGCCGGCGCCGAGTAGCCCCCGCGCACATCGGGGACGGTTCTCCGG
>CALMIQ010000499.1 GCA_937863965.1 uncultured Micropruina sp. | reverse complement strand
TTCAACGTCAAGTACCGCGACGACAAGTCCTACCCGTGGGTGGCGATCACCTGGTCGGAGGAGTTCCCGCGGGTGTTCGTCGGCCGCGGCGCCAAGCGGAAGGGCAACCGCTACTTCGGCCCTTACGCCCAGGCCTGGGCGATCCGGGACACCATCGACACCCTGCTCAGCGTCTTCCCGATGCGCTCGTGCACCTCCGGCGTCTTCAAGAGCGCAAGGGCGAGCGGGCGTCCCTGCCTGTTCGGCTACATCGGCAAGTGCGCGGCGCCCTGTGTCGGAAGGATCGATGCCGACGAGCATCGCGAGCTGGTGCAGGACGTCTGCGACTTCCTGGCCGGCAAGACCGCTGCCCTGACCCGCCGGATCGAGCAGCAGATGCGGACCGCGGCCGCCGCGATGGAGTACGAGAAGGCGGCGGTGCTGCGCGACCGGCTGGCCGCCCTCACCAGGGCGACCGAGTCCAATGCGATCGTGCTGGCCGACGGCACCGACGCCGACGTGATCGCACTGGCCGAGGATCCGCTGGAGGTGGCCGTCCAGATCTTCCACGTCCGGGCGGGAAGGGTGCGCGGCCAGCGCGGCTGGGTGGCCGACCGGACCGACGACGCCGGCACTGCTCAGCTGGTCGAGTCCTTCCTGCTGTACCACTACAGCGAGGCGGTCGAGGAGTCCGAGGTCGCCTCCGCGATCCCGCCGGAGATCCTGGTGCCGGTCGAACCCGCCAGCGGGGGAGTCCTGGCCGAACTGCTCAGCGAGCAGCGCGGCAGCCGGGTACGGATCCGGGTACCGCAGCGCGGCCCCAAGCTCACCCTGCTGGAGACGGTGGCCCGCAACGCCGGCGAGGCGCTGATCCAGCACAAGACCCGCCGGGCCAGCGATCTCACCACCCGCAACCGGGCGCTGGAGGAGATCCAGCAGGCGCTCGGGCTGGCCGAGGCGCCGCTGCGGATCGAGTGCTTCGACATCTCCCATCTGCAGGGCACCGAGGTGGTCGCCTCCATGGTCGTCTTCGAGGACGGGCTGCCGCGCAAGAGCGACTACCGCCGGTTCATCGTCCGCAGCGTCGAATCCGACGACGTCGGTGCGATGCGCGAGGTGATCGGACGCCGGTTCGCCCGGCTGCGCGACGAGCAGCCCGCCGAGGACGGCCCGCTGCTGATCGATCCCGACACCGGCGCGCCGCGCCGGTTCGCCTACGCCCCCGGTCTGGTGGTGGTGGACGGCGGCGCGCCCCAGGTCGCCGCCGCCAGCCAGGCGCTGGCGGAACTCGGCATGTCCGGCATCCCGCTGGCCGGTCTGGCGAAGCGGATGGAGGAGGTCTGGCTGCCGGACGAGGAGTATCCGGTCATCCTGCCGCGCACCAGCGAGGGCCTGTACCTGCTGCAGCGGGTGCGCGACGAAGCACACCGGTTCGCCATCACCCACCATCGCAGCCGGCGTTCAGCCTCCATGGTGGAGTCGTTGCTGGATGCCGTCCCCGGCCTGGGGGAGATCCGCCGCAAGGCGCTGCTGCGGCACTTCGGCTCGCTGAAGAAGCTCCGGGCGGCCGCCGTGGACGACATCGCCGCGGTGCCCGGCATCGGCCCCAAGACCGCCCAGGCGATCCACGACGCCGTGCTGGGCCAGCCCGCCGGTGAGGCGCTCAACACCGCCACGGGCGAGATTGTGGAGTGAGGGGTTGACCGCGGTGGGATCGGGGAACACGCGCACGGCTGCCGTCCGCACCATACTGGTGGCCATGAGTGACCGGGACCCGAGGCCGACCGCCCACCCCGCGGAAGTGCATCGGTGAGAGCGCCTCGGATCGCGCGGCGGCCGGCTGTCGCCGCGCTCGGCGGCGGGCACGGGCTGGCGGCCAGCCTGAGCGCGCTACGCCGGCTGACCAATCGCCTGACCGCCATCGTGACCGTCGCCGACGACGGTGGATCCTCCGGTCGGTTGCGCCAGGAGTTCGACATCCTGCCCCCGGGCGACCTGCGGATGGCGCTGGCCGCGCTCTGCGGGGACGACGAGGTGGAGCGTGCCTGGGCGGAGGTGCTGCAGTCGCGGTTCCGCGGTGAGGGCCCGCTCGGCGGCCACTCGATCGGCAACCTGCTGATCGCCGGCCTCTGGCAGGAGATCGACGATCCGGTGGCCGGGCTGGACATGATCGCTGCGCTGCTCAACATCAAGGGACGGGTGCTGCCGATGGCCGCGGTCCCGTTGGTGATCGAAGCCGACGTGATCGGAGCGGATCCGGCGTTCCCGGACGAGGTGAGCGTGGTCGTCGGCCAGGAGGCGGTCGCGCTGGCCACCGGGGTGATCGGCAACGTCCGGCTGATCCCACCGGGTCCGCCCGCGGTGCCCGAGGCCGTCGAGGCGATCGCCGCCGCGGATCACGTCATCCTCGGGCCGGGCTCCTGGTACTCGTCGGTGATCCCGCACCTGCTCGTCCCCGATCTGGTCGAGGCGCTGGCCGACACCTGGGCGACCCGGGTGCTCACCATGAACCTGGTGCCCACCGAGGACGAGACGCTCGGCTACACCGCCTCCCGGCACCTGGAGGTGCTGGCCGACCACGCCCCGCAACTGCGGTTCGACGTCGTGATGGTGGATCCGACCTTCGCCCAGGGCGACCCCCACCTGGAACGGTACGTGGACGCGCTCGGCGGCCGCCTGATGATCACCGACGTCCGGATGCGGGACGGCTCCGCCCGGCACGACCCGCTCCGGCTGGCCGCCGCCTACGCCGAGGTGATGGGGTTGTAACCCGGACCGGTAGTGTTGGCCGGTATCGCGGACGGAAGAGGGAGCCTGGAATGGCGATGACGCAGCAGGTCAAGGCTGAACTGGCGACCCTCGAGGTGACCAAGCCGGAACTGCGCAAGGCAGAGGTGGCCGCGCTGCTGCGGTTCGCCAACGGGCTGCACATCGCCGGCGGACGGATCGTGGTCGAGGCCGAGCTCGACACCGGGGCCGCGGCCCGCCGGCTGCGGGTGGCGATCGCCGAACTCTTCGGCTTCACCGCCGAGTTCGTGGTGATCACCGGCAGCGGGATGCGGCGCGGCACCCGCTACCTGGTCCGGCTGATCCGGGACGGGGAGTCGCTGGCCCGGCAGACCGGCCTGATCGACGGACGCGGACGGCCGGTGCGAGGGCTACCGGTGCAGATCGTCTCCGGCAGCCCCGAGGTGTCGGTGGCCGCCTGGCGGGGTGCCTTCCTGGCTCACGGCTCGCTCACCGAACCGGGCCGCTCGATGGCGCTGGAGGTCACCTGCCCCGGCTCGGAGTCGGCGCTGGCCCTGGTGGGCGCCGCCCGCCGGCTGCAGGTCAGCGCGAAGGCCCGTGAGGTGCGCGGCGTCGACCGGGTGGTGATCCGCGACGGCGACGCGATCGCGGCCATGCTCACCCGGCTGGGGGCGCACGAGTCGGTCCTGGCCTGGGAGGATCGCCGGATGCGCCGGGAGGTGCGTGCCTCGGCGAACCGGCTGGCGAACTTCGACGATGCCAACCTGCGCCGCTCGGCCCGCGCCGCGGTGACCGCCGGCGCCCGGGTGCGCCGGGCGCTGGAGATCCTCGGTGACGACATCCCCGAGCACCTGCTGGAAGCCGGGCGGCTGCGGCTCGAGCACAAGCAGGCCTCGCTGGAGGAACTCGGTCAGCTGCACACCCCGCCGCTGACCAAGGACGCCGTGGCCGGCCGGATCCGCCGCCTGCTGGCCACCGCCGACCGGCGCGCGATCGAGCTCGGAATCCCCACCACCGAAGCCAGCCTGACCCCGGATCTACTAGACGATGAGGCGTAACCCGCGTGAGTGGGTTACGGCGAGGGAGTCTTGACGGACGGCGCGCGAGCGGCGTCCGGAACAGACGACGAGGCGTAACCCACTCACGCGGGTTACGGCGATAAGGCGTGGCTGACCAACCAATGACAGCAAGTCGGCGAGGGGCAGCACAACGGCGGCTGATTCGCTAGTGTGGAGGTGTCCGCCTGCGCCCGCTCACGACGGCGGGGCAGCCCCCATAGTTAGGAGACTCCTACTTATGACCGTCAAGGTTGGCATCAACGGCTTCGGCCGCATCGGCCGCAACTACTTCCGCGCCCTGGTGGCGTCCGGCGCCGACATCGACGTCGTGGCCGTCAACGATCTCACCGACAACGCCACCCTCGCGCACCTGCTCAAGTACGACTCGATCCTCGGCCGGTTCCCGGGCGAGGTGTCCTACGACGACGACGCGCTGTGGGTGAACGGCAAGGAGATCAAGGCCTTCGCCGAGCGGGATCCTGCCGCGCTGCCGTGGGGCGACCTGGGCGTCGACATCGTGATCGAGTCCACCGGCTTCTTCACCGACGCCACCAAGGCCAAGGCGCACATCGACGCCGGCGCCAAGAAGGTGCTCATCTCCGCCCCGGCGAAGAATGAGGACATCACCATCGTGATGGGTGTCAACGACAACCTCTACGACCCGGCCGCGCACAACATCATCTCCAACGCCTCCTGCACCACGAACTGCCTGGCGCCGATGGCGAAGGCGCTGAACGACGGCCTCGGCATCGTCAAGGGCCTGATGACCACCATCCACGCCTACACCCAGGATCAGAACCTGCAGGACGGCCCGCACAAGGACCTGCGTCGCTCCCGCGCCGCGGCCCTGAACATGGTGCCGACCACCACCGGTGCGGCCAAGGCCGTCTCCCTGGTGCTGCCGGAGCTGAAGGGCCGGCTGGACGGCTACGCGATGCGCGTGCCGACCCCGACCGGTTCCGCCACCGACCTCACCTTCGAGGCTTCCCGCGAGACCACCGTCGAGGAGGTCAACGCCATCGTCAAGGCGGCGGCCGACGGCAAGATCCTGGTCTACACCGAGGACGAGATCGTCTCCAAGGACATCGAGA